>CAITDH010000299.1 GCA_903891045.1 uncultured Desulfobulbaceae bacterium
GACTCTGTTTTGCTGGACATCTTCAGCAAATTTAGCTGAGAATTGTATAGAGGCATTTTCATTTTTTTCAAACAACAAACAGAACAAGATTTCGTTCAATATCCTCCCTTCCAGTTGGTTATCTTTGAGCTAAAAAAAGATGTTTACAAGACCGCTCGCTACCTTCTGTGGTATCAGCGCATTCTCATGGGTTCCGTCAGCGGCTCATCACTGATGCGTTCATTGATGATGCTCCATTGTTTCCGGATTGGTGCGGTTAAGGATTGGTAAGGATGGCGGTAATGAGACGCCAAACAGAAATATTTGTGCCATTATTCATTACTCTTTCTTAAAGCAATCTTTATGCCAAGTTCCAAAAACTCAGTGTCATGTTACCCATCATCCTGATTTTTTGGAATAATTAGCTAAGAAGGTATTTGCAAGGCTACCATTAGCCATCGTATAAAACGGGTCATATTTAACCGGTGGTCATATATGGCCGTACTACCCGCACTGCTTCGTCTTTGCTCGTTGGCCTTCTCGGTCTTAAAGACAACTTAGAATCGGGTAAGGGGTCAATGACATTTTCGCGTATTTCGTGCAGTGACTCTGACTCCGTACCCTTTGCGTAATTTGCCAAGGCACCGGACACGCTTTTGACTGAGGATGTATATTGATCATGCTATGAAAGAGTGGACACTCAGTTAAGTCATTGATAGAAACAATGACAGGAGGAAATTTATGAGTGTTCAACAACGTAGAAAATAATATGATTCTGACTTCAAGCGCAATGCTGTTCAGTTGTCCGAGGAACCAGGGCGAACCGTTGCTGGCGTGTCAGATAATCTTGGCATAGGAAAAGATATTCTTATAGGTGGCGTCGAGAGCAACGTGGCAAAGAGAGTCTTGCCTTTCCTGGCAATGGAAAAGAAGCACTGACCTCCCAGCAGCAGAAAATCCGGGATCTTGAAAAACGACTGAAGGATGCCGAGCTGGAGCGAGATATCTTAAAAGAAGCAATGGCCATCTTCAGCAGGGCACCGCAATGATCTTTCATTTCATTGAAAGAAACCGTTCGTCATTTCCGGTGAAGAAGATGTGCCATGTATTAGAAGAGTATAAAAGTGGACGAATAATCAACGGGTCTGCTGACCCGTATCCGTGCTTTCAGCACATACGATTAACCCACCAGCTTTTAGCTGGTGGGCGTTTAGTTTTGAAACCTGATTTTACGTGTGCTGCTGAAGTTTTCCATGGAGTCTGTTAAGGGGTAATGTTAATAACCCTCCTTACGATTGGCGTCCGGCGCTATCGAATGCTGAACAGAGATCCATCCTTCTCTTCCGGGTATGATCTGCTCTTGAATAGAGGCGATGACCATATCTTCTTTTTTTTCTTCGCGAACGATCTCGCCTAAGGGGACAAAAGAACAGCCTCTCTCTTTGGCGATTCTGATAAAATCGGCAAACATGGCCTTGTGGACAATCCCTTCCACTTCCGCGTGAATGGTGAGAATGTTGAGTCGGTCAGGTTGGAGAGAGGAGAAGAGATGCTCGTTGTAATTCTCCTCGGTGACGCCTTGTTGTCCGATCAATTCATCGTAGGTTGGCAGGGTTGTCGGCACTTGTGGGGTTTGTAATGTTTTTCCTGAGACCTGCGGGGAAAAGATGCTCTCTCCCCGGCAATCGGAGTTATAGAGAAACGCAAACTTGTCTTTTTCCAGTAAGGCGGCATCCGTGCTGCGCCATGCCGGGGCTGCGGAACAGGTTGGGTTCTTGCTTGTTAACGACTTGAGCGCCGTGACTCCCTGACTCAGTAAGGAATGAAGACGGGATGCCGACATATCTTTAATTCCTGCCTGCCAGCCATGATGATCCCACGCATGTAAACCAATCTCATGCCCATTTCCGGCCGCTTGCTGAATGGCTTGTCCTGCTTTTTCGGCAATGGACGGCCCAGGCCAGAACGTGCCTTTCAGCAGGATATCCCAGCCATAGAGACTGGCGGCCTTGGTGCGCATCATCTTCAGCAGAAAGGCAGGACGCAGTAGCCGCCATAGGTGGCGCCCCATATTATCTGGTCCGACAGAGAAGAAAAATGAGGCGTGGATATCATTTTCCTTCAGGATACGGCACAGTTCAGGGACACCAAGCCGGGTTCCGCGCAAGGTGTCCACATCAATGCGCAATCCTATCTGCATGTTTTCACAATAAGAATTTTCTTAACTCTTTTCTGCATGCCGTCCTGGATATGTTTTAACAAAAATCATCCTGATGATGGATCTCAAATTCCCCTGTTTCGACTGCCTGTTTCAGGAAGAAATCCAGGGTCTCTTCCACTGACTGCTCCAAGGTTATTTTTGGTTTCCAACCCAGTAATTTTTCGGCCTTGCGAATACTCGGTTTGCGGAAGCTTACATCTTCATACCCCTTGCCGTAGAAGGTCCGACTTTCGATATCCCTCATCCCGGCAAAAGGAGGAAATTTCTGGGACAGGGGATGTTTCTTGAATTTTGCCACGAGGATTTCAGCCAGCTCGCGAATGGAGGCCTCATTGTAGGGGTTGCCGATGTTGAATATATTGGACTCACAGACATTGTCTTTATTCTCAATGATGCGGAACAGGCAATCAAGACCATCTTTTACGTCGGTAAAACACCGTTTTTGCTGACCGCCATCGACCAGTTGGATGGGAGTGCCTTCCGCCAGATTGAGAATCAACTGGGTGATGACCCGTGATGAACCGATACGCGCCGAGGCCAGGCTGTCAAGCCGTGATCCCACCCAGTTGAAGGGGCGAAACAGGGTGAACTGTAACCCTCTGGTGGCGCCATAGGCCCAGATTACCCGGTCGAGCATCTGTTTGGAGCAGGAGTAGATCCATCGTTGTTTGTGAATGGGGCCAAGGACCAGTTGCGAGTTGTCTTCATCAAAGACACTGTCCTGGCACATACCATAGACCTCGGAGGTGGAAGGAAAGAGGATCCGTTTTCCATACTTGGCACAATAGCGGACAACCCGGAGATTTTCCTCAAAATCGAGTTCAAAGACCCGTAAGGGGTTGCGGGTATATTCAGCGGGGGTGGCAATGGCCACGAGCGGCAGGATGATATCGCACCGGCGGACATGGTATTCGATCCATTCACGCTGGATGGAGATGTCGCCTTCCGCAAAATGGAAATTCGGATTATCCCCAAGATGTTTGATATAACGGGAACCAAGGTCCATTCCGTGCACTTCATAGCGTCCGCTGTCCAGTAGATGCTCGGAGAGATGGCTGCCAATAAAGCCGTCCGCGCCGAGGATAAGGACTGATTTCTTGCGTTTCTGGGCGAGGGTCTTTTTTACATCCGGCCCAAAATGCATCCCTTGCACCAGCGCGAGTTCCGTTACCAGACGGTTGGCGCTGAGAAAGAGTCCTTTCTCGGTCTGTCCGGTCTTGATTGCAACGGCTCCCTGGCCGCAACTGATGACAAAAGGATTTTCGGAGATAACGGTGCCGGGTTTTGCGCCCTTATTTTCCGCCAGGGTCTCGACCTGCCAGAAGATCACCTTGCGATTTCCCAGAAAACTGAAGGCCCCTGGATAGGGTTTTGTGACTGCCCGAACCAGGTTGCGGATCTCGTCAGCACCTTTGCTCCAGTCAATCTCGCCATCTGTTGGTTTCCTGCCGCCATAATAGGAGGCAAGGGTCTTGTCCTGAGCGATTCGTGGCGCTGTGCCCTGGGCAATCTTGGGGAGCATCTCCTCAAGAAGGGTTGCGCTTGCCGTCGCCATTTTGGTGTGGAGAGTGAGGGCGGTATCCTCGGAATCAATGGCTACCTTGCACTGGCCGACAATATCGCCGTCATCGGGCCGGGGTGTCATATAATGGAGGCTGACTCCGGTCTCCTTCTCACCATTGACCAGGGCCCAGTTGACAGGACATCGTCCCCGGTAGCGGGGAAGCAGGGAGCCATGCAGGTTGAGACATCCGGATGCCGGGATGTCGAGGATTTCTTTTCCTATCAGATTACGATAGTAAAAGGAGAAGAGGATATCAGGTCGCATGGCCTGAATTTTTTCAATCCACAGGGGGTGATTCAAGTTTTCCGGGGCATAAACAGGGATGTCATGAAGGGCTGCGAGCTCGGCCACTGAGCGAAACCAGATGTTTTCATCAGGGGCATCGGCATGGGTGAAGATCGCTGATATTTCAAATCCGGATTCCAGAAGTTTTTCGATACCAACGCAACCAATCGTATGATAGGCAAGGACAATAGTTTTCATGTTTGTTCCAGTAAAAGTATTTTAAATGAAGACTGCTTCTTGAGTCTTTATAGTCTATTGGACTGAAGTCTGTTAACAAAAAAATGCAATGAAGAATATTTGGGATGCAGCAAATTATTATCCATCCTTCTTCCGTCCTGTAACTTCCTGAATAAAATATCGAGGTCTGTCTCTTACGTCATGATAAATGCGGCCAATGTATTCCCCCAAAAGTCCCATGGCTATAAACTGGGCACCGATAAAAAAATAAACCAGGGCAAACAGGGTAAAAACACCGCCGCCTGCCCATTCAGCACCATAGATAAGTCGAAGAATCAGGATTAATATTCCGAAACCAAAGCCAGTTGCCGAAATTATCCCGCCGACAATGGACAGCAGACGCAACGGATAGGTGGTCATGGTGGTGACCAGATCAAACATCAGGGAAAGCAGCTTGCCAAAGCTGTACTTTGATTCGCCCAAGGTGCGCGCGGCATGTTCTACTTCAACCTCCGTGGTTTTCCGGGCAAAGCTGTTGGCCAGCACTGGAATAAAGGTGGAGCGTTCATGACACATGAGCATGGCCTCCACAATATGCCGCTTGTACACCCTGAGCATGCAGCCGTAATCGTGCATCATAACCCCGGTTGCCTTCTGCACGGCGCGGTTGATGATGGCCGATGAGGTTTTACGAAAGAATGAATCGTTTCGTCTGGCCCGGATCGTACCTACCACATCATAATCCTTGGCCACGGCGACCAGACGGGGGATCTCCTCCGGTGGATTCTGGAGATCAGCGTCAAGGGTGACGATCCAGTCGCCACGGACATGGGTAAATCCGGCCATGATCGCGTTGTGCTGGCCATAGTTGCGATTGAGCAAGACTCCAACGATCTCATCGGGATTGTCGGCGGCGGCCTTGCGGATGATCGCTGCCGATTGATCTTTCGAGCCGTCATCAATGAAGATAATCTCAAATGAGCGGGCCATTTGTCGGCAACTGGCCAGAGTCCGGCGGATCAATTCACCGAGACAGGCCTCTTCATTGTAGACAGGGATAACAATAGATATTTGCGGATTTTCATTCATAACAATACCCTGCCTTCTCCAGAAATTACTCTTGTTATCCTTTCAGGAGACAATCCTTGATTGCCTCGACCACATCAGTCACATCGTTTTCAGTCATGTCGGGGAACAGCGGCAGCGAGCAGATACGTTCAGAGTTCCACTCGGTGTTGGGCAGCATCCCTTCCCGCATCCCCATCTCTTCCCGATAATATTTCTGGAGGTGGATGGCGCGGAAGTGGAGGCCGGTGCCGATATTTCTTTGTTTCAGCCCTTCCATGAACTGATCCCGCCCAAAGCCGTTTTTCTTGCTCTGGAGCCGAACAATGAACAGGTGCCAGCTATGGACATGGGGATAAGCGGGGAGCGCCAGCGGCGTGAGCTCATCAATATCTGCAAGCGCCTGTTGATAAAGGGCTGCCAGTTCGGTTCGCCGTTTGTTGAAGGCCGCCACTCTTTCCAGTTGTTTGACGCCAAGGACGGCGAGCATATCGGGAAGATTGTATTTATAGCCAGGTGCCACGACCTGAGCCTGGGGAGAACGGCCCTGGCTTGATCTATCATGGGCATCGACTCCCAGACCATGAAATTTCAGACTGCGCACCTTGGCCAGCAGCGCGGGATCATCGGAACAGACCATTCCTCCCTCGCCGCTGGTGATGTTTTTTATGGGATGAAAAGAGAAAATTGCGGTTCCTGTCCTGCCGATGGGCTCTTCATTGTATGAAGTCCCAATGGCATGGGCGGCATCTTCAATAAGCGGGATGGCGTATTGGACGGCGAGTTGCCGCAGAGGGGTCAGATCCACCGGGGCCCCGGCGTAGTGGACCGGGATAATCGCCTTGGTCCGTTCCGTGATTTTCTCGCGGACAGCGGCAGCGTTCATCATCAGGGTGTTGCGGTCAACATCAACAAAGATCGGGGTTGCCCCGGCAAGGACAATCAGATTGACGGTGGAAACCCAGGTCATGGAGGGGGTGATGATTTCATCACCCGGCCCGATATCCAGGGCCTTGAGCACCACATGCATGCCGGCGGTTGCAGAAGTCAGGGCAACTGCACCCTGGCAGCCGGTATATTCGCAGATTCGTTGTTCAAACAAGGCGTTCCAGGGGCCGGTGGTGATCCACCCTGAACGCATGACTTCACCCACGGCGGCAATATCTTCTTCGGTAATAGAGGGCCTTGAAAAGGGAAGAAAATCAGTACGCATGGAATCTGTTGGCTCCTTGTGACGTTTATTGGCTTATGTTATTTGCCAGACGCCGCTTCCAAGAAACCGCCGGAACAGATTGGCTGTTTCTTGGTGCGGCATAAGGTGACGTAAGTTAAGCAAACAAGAAAAAGACCTTGTCCGCTTAACAACGTCACCTAAAATGTAGCGAAAATATAGCCGTCTTGGCCACTTTCATCAATGGTTTTCGGGTTAGGTAGTTGCTGTATCCATTGACGATAATTTCTGGCCCTGGCGATCAGGATTATCTTTCCTTGATGGGCAAGGATCTTGGCCCTGATTTGGGGCAGATCGAGCAATCTGCCCTCAGCATCTTTATAGCCAAGGCCATAGGTGACTTCACCGGCATCACGTACCAGCAGGATATCTGCCCGTTGCAGGTACCAGCAGACTGCCCGCAGTGATTCTTCATCTGAGAGAATGAGGGTGTCAGCGTGGACTTCTTTTTTATGTTCAAGCAACAAAGCGCCCGGTGATTTCATTTCGATGGTCTGAGCGGGCATGAGAAATGGGGCCACGCAGAGAAGTAAGGCCGAACTCAAGGCAAACAGGACAATTTTATTGTTCCAGTTTTGCGCCTGACTGGCAGCCAGCGGCAACAGGGCCATGACCAGAAGGCCGGATATGGCTAATAAACCTTGCCAGGTCTTGGCGTAGGGGGGGGTGATGCCGTTTATGCCAATAAATTGGATCAGGAAAAAGGCAAGGGGTAAGAGGCCAAAGATAAAGACCGCGACTCCGGCGCCAATCTGGAATGGACGGAATCGGTTCGCCCGCAGTAGAGAAAGGAGGCCGATACTGACCAGGATGGCAAAGGGCGGAAAGCAGGGCAGGATATAGGTTACCAGTTTGCCTGACGAGAGTGAAAAGAAGAGAAAGGGCAGGCAGAACCAGGCCAGGCAAAAGTGAATAAGCTGCCTGGATCCGTGATCCTGGATTTTCGCGCGTAAACCGATCCCGGCGGCAGGCAGCAGGAAAGTCCAGGGTAAAAATATGGCGGGAGCGGCTGCCAAAAAGTACCAGAAAGGCTCAGGGTGCTGCGCTTCTTGGCTGCCTCCCAGAAAACGGCGGACATGCTCATTCCAGAAGAAGAAATTCCAGAAATCCGGTTCCTGGCGGTGAATAGCCAGGCTCCAGGGCAGGACGGTAAGGGTGGCGACGATCAGTGGCAACCAGGCAAGTCCCACAAGATCGCGCCAGCGTCGTTGCCAGACAAGATAGGCTCCCATGGTCAGGGCCGGTACGACCAGGGCCAGAAAGCCTTTGATCAGAAAAGCGAGACCGCAACCGATACCGGCCGCGATCAGGAACCACCGCCTGCGTGAAGATCCATGTGCAGCCTGGCTGGCCAGAAAGAAACAGACCATGGTCAAGGTGAGAGCGGCGGCGAGCATGGAGTCGAGGACGCCAAAGGTGCCAACCACAGGCACTTCGAGACTGGTGAGGAAGACAAGGGCGGCGATGGGCCCGGCCCAGATCTCCTCGCGGGGGAAGGCCTGGCGGATCAGCAGCATGATCAGCAGGGCACTGAGGCCAACACTCAAAGCTGAGGGTAGACGAATGGCAAACCCGCTTTCGCCAAAGGCCATGATCGAGATGCTGTTGAGCCAGTAACCCAGGGGTGGCTTTTCAAAGTAGCGCAGGCCATTGAGATGGGGGCTGATCCAGTTGCCGGTGGCGATCATCTCCCGAGGGATGGCGCCGTAGCGGGTTTCATCGGGCTCCATGAGCGGCCTGATTCCTAAAGGCAGCAGGTAGACACAGATAAAGAGACCCAGTAACAGGGTATAAAGTCTGGTTTGAGTGGTCATGCACAATGGAGCCAAAGAGGATGGCGCTTCCAGATGGGTTGAAGTTGTTTTGTTGGCCGGGTTTTAGGGTTTTGTCGCGCGCTGATTATATACTTCAGCCTTCAGCCTAATCACCTGAGTAGTTACGGGAAAAAGGTGATGGATATTTTTCTTGTTGTTGTTCGGGAAGACAGATGCGAAAGGTACTGCCTTTACCCGGCGTGCTTACAAGCTCGATATGTCCACCGTGGATTGTTACCGCCCACTTGGCAATGGCCAAGCCCAGACCTGAGCTGCCTGTGTCCCGCGAGCGGACCTTGTCCACCCGGTAAAAACGGTCAAAAATCCGTTCTTGATGTTCCGGGGCGATACCCGACCCTGAGTCGGAAATCTCTATAAAACAACCATTTCGATCCTTGTCAACCAGGATCTGGATGGTTCCCCTCTCCGGGGAGTATTGAATGGCGTTGTACAGGATATTAGCAAATGCCTGGCGAAAGATGTTCCGGTCAATACACACAAGGCAGGATTGTCTGATTGTCAGCGAAAGTTCCTGTTTCTTTTCTTCGGCAAGCACTTCGAGCCGTGCTGTTTCGTCTTTGATGACATCGCCTAATTCCAGTTGCACAAGCGCAGGATGAATCATGTTGCTATCGGATCGGGCCAGGGCCAGAAGGTCATTCACCAGGCGACTCATCTTATCTACCTCTTCGAGCATGCTGGCAATGGTCTCCTGATATTCGTCGATATTCATGGATGTTCGCAGGGCCATTTCACCGACGCTGTGCATAGCTGCCAGGGGGGTGCGCAGCTCATGAGAGGCATCGTCGGTAAACTGGCGCATCTGCTTGAAAGAATGGTCGAGTTTGCTGAGGAGATGATTAAAGGTCAGGGAAAGATGGCCAAGTTCATCGTTGACGTTTTCCACCGGTAACCGTTCGTGGAGACGATCTGCGGAGATGGTCTTCATTCGGGCGATGATTTTCTGCAGTGGTGACAGTACCCGCCCTGCCATAAAATAGCCGCCAGCCCAGGCCAGTAGAAGAACCAGGGGGAAACAGAGGGTCTGGATCAGAAGCAGATGCCGCATCTCTTTGGCGAAATGTTCGGTGGTGCGGCCCACTCTGATCACCACATCCACTCCTTCGATCTGCCGGACCTCCTGCATCATCAGCAGTTTTCGGCCATCGGTCAGTTGCAGGGCATGAAATGTCCGTGTTTTATCGATTGGTGTCAGGGATGTTGGCGGTAGGCTGAAATCTGCCTGGGTGAAGTTCCGGTAAATCAGGACGCCGTCCAGATGGGAGGCGGCAATCCAGTAGTTCTGTTTGGTGCTTCCCTGATGTCCTCTCCACACAAAATGGCCATCCGGGGCCAGTTTCAGAAAGATCTTGACCACCTCCTCGGCCTCTTCCTGCAGATGGGTCTTGAGCTCAACGGAGAGCTGGTGCCACAGGAACATCTGCGTAGAAAGAATGTAGGCGCCAAGGGTGAACACCAGGACACCGAGATGCCACAGGGTGATCCGGGTGCGGATGGACTGGGTGATGTGGCGTAGGGTCATGATTCTTCCTTTTTCATGATAAAACCGACGCCGCGGATGGTGTGAAGGAGCTTGTTCGGAAAATCCTTATCGATTTTCCGGCGCAGGCGGGCAATGTGGACATCAATAACGTTGTCCAGTGGCGTTGCCCGCGTGGTTTCCTGCCAGAGATCGCGGGCGATCATCCCCCGGGTGACAAACCGGCCTTGATGGCGCACCAGATAGGTCAGCAGGTCGAATTCTTTGGAAGTTAGTTCCAGGGCCTGTCCATCACGATGGGCTTCACGGGTCACCAGATTCAGATCCAGACCGCCAAACTGGAGACGGAAGATCTGTTCGCTCCTGCCCCGGCGGAGCAGGACCCGGATGCGGGCCAGGAGCTCACTTGTGGCAAAAGGCTTGATCATGTAGTCGTCGGCCCCGCCGTCGAGACCTAAAATCCGGTCTTCGACTGTGTCCCGGGCGGTAAGGATCAGGACCAGAGTCTGTTCGTCACGGCGGCGTAATGCCTCGAGAATTTCCAAACCACTGCGGCCTGGAAGCATAAGATCGAGGATCACCACATCAAAGACCTCGGTGTTGATCAGAAAAAATCCTTCTTCACCGCTCACGACTGCATGGACGCTGTATCCTTCCTTTTCCAGAATCTGTTTCAGGGAGTGGGCAATTTTTATTTCGTCTTCGATGATTAAAATTTTATGCATGGTGCTTTCTTTGGTAACGGAATGAGTGGAGGAGGACAACTGACGTCTTTCTGAAGATTTCTTCAGGTTGTTGTGTTCTGTTTTACCTTGAGGTTAACAGATTACTGTATGGAAATGGTTCGGTAAAGAAACATGATAGGAAAGAGGGTTGACTTGTTCTCATTTTCGGATAGTGTCATTTTTTTTATAAATGGGTATCTGAATTTTTCTCTTTTTTTAAGAAAGGAAAGTGTTGATATGGAAAAGCAAAAAAGGTCTTTCTGCTGGTTTGTTGTCGTCCTGCTGGGGTTTGTGGTCGTTATCAGTGTGATGGCCGTGCCGGCTGTTTATTGTGGCAATAAGAAAGAAGTCCCTGGCGCGCTCGCTGCAGGAATATCGGTGCGTCCCCTCAGCCTTTGGGACGCCGCAATCCTGGGGGTAGTGGAGGGTGTTACTGAATATTTGCCTGTGAGCTCAACCGGCCATCTGCTCCTGACCGAGCATATCCTGGGCCTTGCCCATGATCCTGCAAACAAACGGGTGGCCAACGCCTATGCCATTGTTATCCAGGCCGGGGCGATTCTGGCAGTGCTGGGACTCTATCGAAAACGGATCCGGCAGATGCTTCTGGGGCTGATTGGTAAGGATGCCAAAGGGAAAGCCCTGGTCTGGAATCTGGTGACTGCTTTTTTGCCGGCGGTTGTGGTCGGATTGTTGCTTGAGGATGTGATCAAGGGGCGATTATTTGGGATTTGGCCGGTGACCGCGGCCTGGCTTGCAGGAGGAATTTTCATCCTTTTTCTGGACAAGAAGCGACCGCATGAATTATCCGGTGACGGCCGGATCGGTTTGTCGATTGAGAGTTTTGGGTGGCGGCAGGCCTTGGGTATTGGGCTGATGCAATGCGCGGCCCTGTGGCCAGGGGTCAGCCGCAGTCTGGCGACGATTGCCGGGGGATTGTTGATGGGCGCGGAACTGACAGCGGCAGTGGAGTTCAGCTTTTTGCTGGGACTGATGACCCTGGGCGCGGCCACCATGTATGAAGCATACAAGAACGGCCACATGATTGTGGCCAGTTTTGGCCTGACCGGGCCGTTGCTGGGTTTTTTCTGCGCCTTTGTCTCAGCCTGGATCTCGATCAAATGGATGGTCAGTTTTCTGCAACGGCGGGGGTTCGCGCTGTTTGGCTGGTATCGGATTGTCCTGGCCCTGGTTGTGGCCGCAGTGCTGCTGTCAGGGCTTGGCTTGCAGTCCTGATCCCACTGGTTTTCCAGAAGATCTGTTAGCAGGACTGTTCGTCGCACGTGGCTTTGAGTCCCTGCAGGAGGACAAATCGTCCCAGGCACACTACCTTGCAGGAAAATGAGGCCAACGAGGCTACAAAGAGGGGGTTGTGGCAAAGTCCGCCCGAAAGGTAAACAGTTTCGGGGCTTCCCGCAAAGGTATAGGCGTTTTTGGCAATCCCTTTGACAAATTTGGCAACTGCGTCGGCCTCGCTTGTGCCGCCCACTACCGCATCAAAGATATGACTCATGCCAAGAACCCCGCAGGTTACTGAAAACGAGCTGTCCGGGACCTGCATGGCGGCAAAGTCAAGGTTGTAGTACCTTTCCAGAAGTTCAATGGTAAAGCCCATGGAGGCGCCACATTCCGTGTTCCAGCCCATGTTTTTGATCTTGCCCTGGTCGGAACGGATGAATTTGATATCCCGACTGCCGCAGTCGAGCAGGGTGTAGCTGTCCGCCTCGATCAGAACGCTGCCGCCCCTGGCCAGGGCAGTGAGTTCATTGACATAACGGTTGGCATGTCGCTTGCCGTTATGGCCTGTGGCGAGATCAACCTTCAGTCCCTGGTCTATTTCCTTGGTGGGGATGAGGAGAGGGGTAACGGTAGTCGTGTCCCAAAGCTTGCAGTATGAGGTCCCGAAGTCAGCAAGCAGCATCTTAAAAGGTCGGAAGGCCGGAGGAAAGAAGACAGAATTCCGGCTTCCGGCTTCCGACCGCTGAGTTTTGCGGGGTCGAAAGTTCAAGAAAGGCCTGGATCTTGGCCTTGGCGCTGTTGCCGGCAGTGACATCGCAGTCCACATAGAGTCCATGCGGATGCTTGCCTGCCAGGTGTCTGGCCAGCGCGGTCTTGGCGCAGAAGGACTGGGCAAAAAAGACCGTGGGGATATCCGGGTTGATCAGCTCTTCCAGTTGCTGGTTATCAGGGGTCTTGTTCTCCATGCAGCGGGTCCAGCCAGAGACATGGGTGGTCTCCGGGAAGAGGCTGAGCAGAGAAAAATCACGGGGCGGCACACCCCAGAATCCGGCGGTGGGGATGCAGGCAGGCAGATTCGGGTAGGGTCTGGCCGATTGGACGGATCTGGTGATAGCGCTGAGCTTATCGAGAAGAGGCATCCTCGCAGTGCAGAGTGGGGTGCCAAAATCTTTTCTGTCCTGATTTCTGGTCTTGATAACCGTGGTCTTGGGAAGGATATCCTCAAGGATGGTGGCGGTATGCAGGGCGCAGTCGCATTTCCCCGGACCGACGTCAATATAGATAGAATCGAGTTTCAGGCTGAGGGCGTTGACAACCGCAGTGCGCAGGATGGCGCAAAAGACCCGGGGCAGAAAGGATGAGGCCAGCTCAATATCCCTTTTAACAAGAGGCTCATCCAGATCAAAGATTGTATCGCCATTCGCTTCGAGTTCTTTGATGACCGCCAGCGGTGGGATGCCAATAATGCCGATCCGTTTGCTTATCCGTGTTTTTTGTGGGGCTTGGCTCATGTCGGGATCAGTTGTTCTGTTTGTGCAGGAGAAAGAGTCCGGCGCCACCAAAAAGAAGATGGATAATGACAGCCGCCAGCAAGGGATTGATATAATCGGCCCGGGCCAGTGATTGCAAGGCTCCCCATAGGCCCCAGGCAACAAAGGCCAGGCCGCAGCTTGCGGGAATGGCAATGGAGAGATCGCGCCCCCATTTCTGATAGGAGATGAGGAGCACGGGCAGGCCAAGCAGCAGCAAGGGCAGGCCGAGCAGGGTGTAGGAAATGCGGCTGTAAAAGTCTGCCCATGCCTTGACCTTATCTTCCTGCATGCGTTGCTTGTAGATTCGTTGATAGAGGGCGGTTATCGAAAGTTCAGAGGCCTCATATTCCGGGACAAAAAAATCAGCGGGGGTCTCGGTCAGGGAAATTTTTTTCTCGGTAAAGAGGGTGGTCTGGTAGGAATTTCCCTCAGTGCGAACCTGGGTCTGACCGTTGTGGAGGATCCATTGCTGATCTTTCCATTCAGCAGATTCGGCGCTGATCAAGGTATTCAGGCCGTATGGTTCCGTCCAGCTTGAGTAGGAAAAATTAAGAAAGACGGCCTGGCGCGGATTGGGTCTGGCAAAGGAGTAGAAACCCTCATGGCCTTTGTAGTAGTAGCGGCCGTTGCGGAAAATCCCCAGCGGCACCATGCCTTTTACGTTTTCATACCAGATCGTATTGGTGCTTGAAATGGTTGCCGGCAGCACCCATTGGGCCATGATGAGAAAAAGCAGGGTGCAGAGCAATCCTCCGGTGAGCACCGGCTTGATAATGGCACGGAGGGGGATGCCGCCGGCCTTGAGCGCGGTCAATTCATGGTGATGATTGAGCAGGCCTATGGTAATAACCCCTGAGAGCAGGATGAGCACCGGGCCAAGTTGATCAATGATAAAGGGGATGCTGAGGAGGAAAA
>CAITDH010000300.1 GCA_903891045.1 uncultured Desulfobulbaceae bacterium
ATGGCCTTGATCAGAATTTTTTTGGCCGACCCCATGGCATCTTCTTCTTCAAACTGGATATGAATGGCGTCAGGCATCTTGGCCCGATAATTGGTGGTGATAATGTCCGTATGCTTGCCCTTGACGATCTGGGCCACTGACGGCATGACACACTGGATATCAACCACCATAGCCTCAACCGCGCCGGTGGCCAGCACCATCTCCTGCTGGATGAAACTGCCGGCAACGGGAATCCCGCGCCGCATCAAGATCTCATTGCCGGTACAACAGACCCCGGCCAGATTGATCCCCTTGGCCCCCACCTTTTTGACCAGGGCCAGGATCTCCGCGTCTTCGGCTGCCAGACAGAGCGACTCGGCCAGCAGCGGCTCATGGCCATGGACGGTGACATTCACATGATCACCCTTCAACACCCCGAGATCGACAATGGCGCGCCGGGGAACAGGGGTACCGAACATGATGTCGGTAAGTTCAGTGGAGAGCATGGAGGCACCCCAGCCATCAGCCAGGGCACAGCGGGAGCCCTGAAGCATGATATTGCGGAACTCCTGATCAACCCCCATATGGGTCCGATGCATGGTCTCCACCACCTCACGATCAATGCCGCGCGGCTCAACACCCAATTTTTTCCAGATTGCCTGCTGTTTTTTCGGCGCCCGCTTGAGCATGGTGAGCAGACCATCCTGCTGACCAAACTCGGCCAGGGCCTTATTACCCAATTCGAGTGCGATCTCGTTCTTGTCACGTCCCTCGATGGCAATGCCAAAGACCTCGGCCATGGCATGCAGCTTCTGCACATCCTTGATCTCATGGGGGGTCTCGCCCTTGGCCGTGGCGATAAAGCCGCGCACCATCTCCCGGGCATGATCAGTATGGGCAGCCGTACCTGCGGCGATGATCCGGGCAAAATTACGGGCGGCCACGGTATCAGCCGTAGCCCCGCAAACACCTACCATCGAGTCAACACCATCAATAATCTGACATGGCCCCATATTGCACACCTTGCAACAAGTGCCGCTGGAACCGAAAAGACAGGATGACATGCCACGGCTTTCAATGCGGTCATAGGCCGTGCGCACCTGCTTGGCCAGATCCTGATTCAACAGATCCTTGGTCGATGCGCCGGTGATCATGTCACAGGAGCTGCATCCGTTTCTCTCATCACTCATCGTGTTTCCTCCAGAATAAATCGTATAGGAACGATACTCGTTGTATAACTTTGTATATTAGATAAGCTTTGCAGCTATCTTCGCCGCCTGCACCGTATTCTTCATCAACATGGTGATCGTCATGGGACCAACACCACCGGGAACCGGAGTGATACAGGATGCCTTCTCTTTCACCGACTCGAAATCAACATCACCGGCCAGGATCGCCTTGCCGGACTCGGTCATGCCAATACGATTGACGCCGACATCAATGATAGCAACCCCCTCTTTCACCATATCAGCAGTCACCATCTTGGGCACGCCAACCGCCGCAATCAGGATATCGGCACGGCGGCAATGGGCCGCCATATCTTTGGTGCGGGTATGACAGAGGGTGACCGTGGCATTGCCGCCGGCACGTTTCTGCAGCATCAGGTTGGCAATGGGCTTACCGACAATATTACTCCGACCAATCACTACCACCTCAGCACCGCTGGTCTGCACCCCGCTGCGCACCAGCAGCTCAAGGATTCCATGGGGGGTGCAGGGGAGAAAGCACTGCTCACCCAATACCATTTTCCCGACATTCACCGGATGAAAACCATCCACATCTTTATCAGGATTGATGGCATAGAGGACATTGGCCTCGTTGATATGCTTGGGCAGCGGCAACTGCACCAAAATCCCGTGAATCTTGGCATCCTTATTATATTTATCCACCAGCGCCAACAGATCCGCCTCAGTGGTATCTGCGGCGAGAGTGACTTGCTCGGAATGAATACCTAGGGCATGGGCGGTCTTGTTTTTGGCCGCTACATAGGACTGGGAAGCAGGATCCTCGCCCACCAGAATCGTAACGAGCCCTGGGGTAATCCCATGTTTTTCCACCAGTTCGGCAACCTCAACCTTCAACTCTTCACGAATCACCTTCGCCACTTCGGTACCGCTTATGATCTTTGCACTCATCTCAATTCCTCATTCCTGAAAAAACACACCGTTATTTATTATCGTTAGGGTATTTACTTAACTTTCTGCCGCCCGCCCGCAAGGAAAGACCTGCGAGCTTTCAACCAGTTTTCCATTGTCCTTTCCTGACGCGCACCCGCGGTAGATATCCTTAGAAGCGACATCACACTGAACCTGTGTTGATTAGAAAAGCATTAAAACCTAACTGGTTTTTTCTTTTTTTTCAAGCAACTATTCATTTCTTTTTTATTATTTATCAATTTTTTTGAATCTAATATACAATCACTCTCATTTTCTCCTTGAAGGTCGGCGCCAAAACAACGATAATCCTATGTACACATCATATTCCTCCGGGTACCCCTTACTTTTCGTGCCCCAAAAATTCTCAACTATCCTGACCACAAGCCATGATCCCTGCAAGAATAGTCAGCAAAACAGTCCTGCTCCTCTTTGTCCTAGGCATCTCCGCCATTTTTATGTCCATGATGCAGGAGTTCCTCATGACTATTTTCATGGCCGCTCTTTTTTCGGCGCTGACCAGCCCCCTTTATCACCGGCTTCTTCGCGTATTCAATGGCCGGGAAAATGTGGCCTCGCTGCTGACCATCCTCATCATCGTCTGCCTGGTACTCCTGCCCCTTTCAGCACTGATTGGTGTTGTCGTGGCTCAGGCCATCCACGTCAGCCAATCCGTTACCCCCTGGATTCAGAAGTTTATCGAACAACCTACGATTGCCACTGATCTCCTGCATAAAATGCCCTACTACAAGCAGCTTCTTCCCCATCGGGACATGATTCTCCAGAAGACGGGAATCCTAGTGGGCAACACCTCAAACCTGCTCATCAACTCGCTCTCTTCCCTCACCAAAGAGACGGTCAACGCCGCCATCATGTCCATTATCATGCTCTACACCATGTTTTACTTTCTCATTGACGGCAAAAAACTTCTCCACAAGATCCTCTATTACATCCCCTTGGAAAACAAGGACGAACAACACCTTCTGCAGCGCTTCACCTCGGTGGCACGGGCCACTATCAAAGGGACGCTGATCATCGGCATTATTCAGGGCGCCCTGTGCGGCTTGGGATTCGCCCTGGCCGGCATCCCCAACCCGGTGTTCTGGGGCTGCCTGATGGCGGTGCTCTCGATTGTCCCCAGCGTCGGGACGGCCATTGTCTGGGGCCCGGCGCTGATTATCCTGATCCTTGCCCAGGATATTGCCGGGGCTGTTACCGTTGGTATCTTCTGCGGATTGATCGCCGGCAACGCCGACAACCTTCTCCGCCCGCGGCTGGTGGGGAAAGATACCGAGATGCATGACCTATTCATCCTCTTTTCCACCTTTGGCGGCATCACGATGTTCGGCATCATCGGCATTATCGTCGGGCCGATTATCGCCGCCCTCTTTGTTTCCATCTGGGAGATCTACGGCGAATCCTTTCAGGACTTCCTGCCCGCTGTCTGCTTTGGAAAACAGACAGATGATCAGCCAGCAAATCTTGGGGTAGCATCCAGAACTCCGACTGATCCCGCCCCAGATCAGGAGGTATAATTGTAGATTATGGCTCTGCTCTATTTTCAGTTAAACCGGGATATGAGCCAAGCAGGCATTCAGTAAACGCATCGGCACGCACCTCCTGACCTTCCTTCAGGTGACGACGGCAAAACTCGCGGTAACCGTATCAACAGCTTCCGCCGCCATGAAACCGGCATGATCCCTGAGGTTTTCAACCGCTATGAGAATCGGCTTTTTACCCGCAGCTCCCCGACCACGCTTTCCCGACTTCTTGCCACCCACATATG
>CAITDH010000301.1 GCA_903891045.1 uncultured Desulfobulbaceae bacterium
AGGTGGTGGCCCAGGTCCCTGAAGGATTGATTCTTAAAGTGCGCAAAGGCGATGTCCTGCCCGTCTCTATTCCGGCTGCCGAGTTGACTTTGAACGGAGAGGTGGCCGAAGTGGCCCCGGCGGCAGACCCGTCCTCACGTACCGCGTCAGTGAAGATTAATATAACAGCTGGCGCTGATATCAGGCCTGGCCAGTTTGCCAGGGTGACACTAACCGGTTCTGAAGAGAAGTTTCTGACAATCAGCGACAAGGCAGTGTTGTCCTTTGGCCAGATGGAGCGGGTGTTTTTGATTGAGGGTGCAGGAGCAGCCAGCGTTGCCCGTCTGCGTCTGGTGCGAACAGGTGCGCGCTACGATGGACAGGTTGAAATTCTGGCAGGCCTTGCGCCTGGCGATCGCGTGGTAGTAAGCGGAGGAGAAAAGCTGCAGGATGGGCAGCCTCTGGATGTGCAGCCGCAGGCCAAGAATGGTTCAATGTTGCGGGCGCAAGAGAAGGAGACAGAGCGACCATGAGCAGTCAGAATCTTCTTGATAAATCAGGTTTTGCCGGCCGGATAGCCGCCATCTTTGTCAACTCAAGGTTGACACCGGTTGGTATCCTGGCCTCGTTGCTGATGGGCCTGATTGCCATTGTCATGCTGCCCAGGGAAGAAGAACCGCAGATCAAGGTGCCCATGATTGATGTCATGGTATCGATGCCCGGGGCCACCCCCAAGGAGGTGGAGGAGCGGCTTTCCATCCCCATGGAAAAGCTCCTCTATGAGCTGCCGGGGGTGGAATATATCTACTCCACTTCCCAGTCCGGTCAGTCTCTGCTGGTGGTACGTTTTTATGTGGGTGAAGATCTGCAGACCTCTATTGTCCGCTTGAACCAGAAACTGGCCACCAATTTTGATCGTATCCCGCACGGGGTCTCCTCGCCGCTTGTCAAACCGCATATTATTGATGATGTGCCCATCCTGGCCCTGACCTTTCACAGTAACACCTATGACCACTATACCCTGCGCCGGGTAGCGGCCCAGGTGAATGATGCAATCAAGAGTATCCACAAGGTGGCAGAAACTACCTTGATTGGCGGGACCCGGCGTCAGCTCAGGATCCTTTTTGATCCTCTGCTCCTGGCTGCCCGCAATCTCACGGTGGCTGATCTGGTGCCGAAGATCCAGCAGGCCAACCGTCAGGATTGTTCCGGCCGACTGGAGACCAGAAATCAGGAAATCCTGCTGCAGACCGGGGAGTTCCTGAACAGCGCCGAAGCGATCGGTCGACTGGTGGTGGGTCTCTATGAAGGGGGCCCCGTTTATCTTGACGAAGTGGCCCAGATCCTGGATGGCCCTGAAGAGCCTGACAATTATGTCCTTTTTGGTGAGGCTGGTGGACATGGCCAGGAGGCGGCAGTAACGCTCTCCGTTGCCAAGCGTCCAGGGGCCAACGCCGTGAGCGTCGTGAACGAGGTGCTCAGCAAGGTGGAAAGCCTGAAAGGCACCTTGATTCCCGCTGATTTGAAGGTAACAGTGACCCGTAATTACGGGGCCACGGCAGCGGAAAAGTCCAATGAACTGCTGCTCCATATGGGGATCGCGGTCTTTGGCGTGGCCGTACTCATCCTCTTTTTTCTGGGGTGGCGGGAATCGATGATCGTCATGCTGGCCATCCCCTCCACCCTGGCCCTGACCCTGCTTGTCTTTTATCTCTACGGCTATACCTTAAACCGCATCACCCTCTTTGCCCTGATCTTTTCCATCGGTATCCTGGTCGATGACGCCATTGTGGTGGTGGAAAATATTGTCCGCCACATGCGTCTGCCTGCCAGCCGTGACCGCTCACTCGTTGATGTGGCGGTAGAGGCGGTGATTGAGGTGGGAAATCCCACGATCCTTGCCACCTGGGCGGTTATTGCCGCCATCCTGCCCATGGCCTTTGTCGGCGGGCTCATGGGCCCCTACATGCGGCCCATTCCTATTGGATCATCGGCGGCCATGATCTTTTCATTGATCATAGCCTTTACCGTGACCCCCTGGGCCGCCACCCATATCCTGAAAAAGAAATGCAGCCCCAGCGAATGTGCCGTCGATGATGGTCATACGGAAGATCATGCCCCGAATGATTTTTTCACCAGACTCTATCACCGCATCATGGATCCTTTGCTGGCAAGCGGTTCCGCGCGTCTGCTCTTTTTTGTGGTCATTATTTCCCTGCTGCTCGGCACCTGTTCCATGGTCTATTTCGGCCTGGTCAAGGTGAAGATGCTGCCTTTTGACAACAAGAGCGAATTTCAGGTGATTCTCAATATGCCCGAGGGCTCAACCCTGGAGCAGACCAGCCGGGTGGCGCTCGAAATGGCTGAGAAAATCAAGAATGATCCTGCCGTAATCAATTATCAGGTTTATACCGGCACGGCCTCGCCCTATAACTTTAACGGCCTTGTCCGCCACTATTTTATGCGCAGCGGCCCGACCGTAGCCGATATTCAGGTGAACCTGCGCCCCAAACATGAGCGGGACGTACAAAGCCATGCCATTGCCGTGCGGGTCCGTCCGGAGGTGGCAGCCATTGCCAAGAAATACGGGGCAACAGTGGCGGTGGCGGAAGTACCGCCCGGCCCGCCAGTGCTTCAAACCCTGGTGGCCGAGATCTACGGCCCCACGGATGCTGACCGGGTGCGGCTGGCAGAATCAGTCAAGAAGGTCTTTGAGGGCTCCGAGGGAGTGGTGGATGTGGGCTGGTACCGGGAAACTGAGCGCAAGCGGCTGGTGCTGACCGTGGACAAGGAAAAGGCGGCCTTGAACGGCATCTCCGAGGATGAGATCACCCGAACCGTCCATCTGGCCACGCAGGGAACGTCCATTGATCTCTTTCATCAGCCGGGTGACAAAGAAGAGATCAATCTGGTCCTGGAACTGCCGCGTGAACTCAGGGCCCGCGTCGATGGACTTCTCAATATTTCCCTGCGCTCATCGACAAATCCACAGGGCAAGGAGGCCCTGGTGCCGCTCCGGGAACTGGTGCGGGTGACCGAGGCTCCGGTTGATCAACCCATCTACCGGAAAAACCTCAAACCGGTGATCTATGTCACCGGTGATGTAGCCGGCACCGTCGAAAGTCCGGTTTATGCCATTCTCGATATGAACAAGAAGTTGGCGGCGCTCAATGCCCGTGATTATGGCGGACTTGAGGACAAGGTCCAGCTCTATAATCTGAATCAGCCCTTTATGGAGGCTGAACCCGCCATGAAATGGGACGGCGAGTGGCATATCACCCTTGAGGTCTTTCGGGATCTGGGTCTGGCCTTCTGCGTGGTCATGATCCTGATCTATATGCTGATGGTCGGCTGGTTCAAGGACTATTTCACTCCCCTGGTGGTCATGGCGGCCATCCCCTTTTCCCTGATCGGCATCCTGCCCGCCCACTGGGGATTTGGTGCCTTTTTTACCGCCACCTCCATGATCGGTTTTATGGCCGGGGCCGGCATTGTGGTGCGGAACTCCATCATCCTCGTGGATTTTATCGAGCTGCGGATCAGTCATGGCCTGCCCCTGGCTGAGGCAGTGGTTGAGGCCGGGGCCATCCGCTTCCGGCCTATGCTGCTTACCGCCCTGGCGGTGGTAGTTGGCGCCTCGGTGATCCTGGCCGATCCGATCTTCCAGGGTCTGGCCATCTCCTTGATGTTTGGTGAGATTGCCTCGCTGCTGATCAGCCGCATGGCAGTGCCGGTACTCTATTTCATGCTGAAAAATAAAAAGAAGGTGTCTGTTTGAACATCAGGAAAGCAGGTGAGTATCGTGGGGCAATCTTTGGTTGTGTTGCCGTGTATTCCTTATGAACTCTCAACAGAACTATACCCTGGTTGCCACCTGTGCCGCCGGTCTGGAGGGGCTGGTCCATGACGAGATCGGCTCCTTTGGTGGCCGGGAGATCGTCCGGGCCAAGGGGGTGGTCACCTGGCAGGGGGATCTGACCAGCGGCTATCGAGCCTGTCTCTGGTCCCGTTTCGCCTCGCGCGTCCTGCTGCAGCTGGCCGAGTTTCCAGCGACCAATGACACCGAGCTCTACAACCAGTGCGGTACCATCAACTGGCAGGAGCACATGGATAACAGCTCTACCTTTGCCATTGACTGTACCCTAAGCGATTCCGCCATTACCCACAGCCAATATGCCGCCCTCCGGGTCAAAGACGCGCTGGTAGACCAGTTTCGGGAGCGGAGCGGTGAACGTCCCTCGGTCCAGGTTGAACGGCCGGATCTGCAAATCCGGCTTCATATCCACAGCGACCAGGCAACCCTGTCCCTTGATCTTTCCGGTGAAAGCCTGCATCGTCGGGGCTACCGGGTGGAGGGTGCCATTGCCCCGCTCAAGGAAAGTCTGGCCGCCGGCATTATGGCCCTGGCCGGGTGGAACAGAGACGTTGGGGTTGATAGCCTCTTTCTTGATCCCATGTGCGGCTCCGGCACCCTGCTCATTGAGGCGGCCCTGCTCTATGGTGATTCCGCACCCGGCCTCTGGCGCAACTATTTTGGCTTCATGGGCTGGAAGGGTCACGATAAAGGCCTCTGGTCCCGACTTGTGGACGAGGCGGTAGCACGGGAAGAGGCCGGGATGGATCGGCCATGGCCGATGATTCTTGGCTACGATGCCGATCCGGTAGTAGTGGCTGCCGCCCGCAAAAATATTGAGAAGGCGGGACTGACGGAAAAGATCCGGGTCAAACAAGGTCAGCTTGCCAACCTGAAACGTCCGGCGAACAAGGGGTTTCTGGTCTGCAATCCACCCTATGGTGAGCGCCTGAATGAAGTTGATGAGGCGGTCCAACTCTATCGGGCCTTGGGCCGGGTGGCACGGCAGGAGTTTATTGGCTGGCAGGTAGGGTTCTTTATTGCCGGCCCTGATTTTGCCGATCGCTTTGGTCTGCCATGGCAGGCAAGTCATCGGCTCTTTAACGGGCCGCTCGCCTGTCGCCTCTTTTGTACTGAGGTGGCGGAGTCTGGTCCGGAACCGGAGTTCCGATGGCAGGTTTCCCCTGAGTTGTTTCAAGGGGACGGTTCGGAATTTGCCAACCGTCTCAGCAAAAATCTGAAGAAGATACTCAAATGGGCGGAGCGAGAGAAGATTACCTGCTTCCGGGTCTATGATCGGGATCTTCCTGAATATAACGTGACCATTGATCTTTACGGCAAGTGGATTCATGTGCAGGAGTATGCCCCACCGGCCACCATTGACCCGGAGCTGGCCGCAACGCGCTTCAGCCTAGCGCTGGCCATGATTCGTGAGGTCCTGGGAGTGCGCCGGGACCGGATCTTCATCAAGACCCGTAAAAAGCAGAAAGGGAAGGAACAGTACCAGAAACAGGGTAGCCGCAACAAGATGTATGAAGTGCGGGAGGGGAACTGTTTTCTTCTGGTCAATTTCACTGATTATCTCGATACCGGCCTCTTTCTTGATCATCGGATCACCAGAAACCGTATTGGGCAACTTGCGGCCGGCAAGCGATTTCTCAACCTGTTTGCCTATACCGGAACGGCGACCATCCACGCGGCCAGAGGTGGCGCGGAATCAACCACCACCGTTGACCTGTCAGCCACCTATCTCAGTTGGGCGAGGATGAATCTGGCGCTGAACGGCTATGGCGGCCCGACCCACGCCACGATTCAGGAAGACTGCCTGCGTTGGTTAGAGACTCCGCGTGGTCAGTATGATCTGATCTTTGTTGATCCACCCACCTTTTCCAATACCAAAAAGGAAAACAGGGTCTTTGATGTGCAACGGGATCATGCGCGGCTCCTCGAGCTTGCCATGCGTCATCTGGCTCCTGGCGGTCTGCTGATCTTTTCCACTAATTTCCGGAAGTTTATCCTTGATGAAGCCTTGGGCCAGCGTTTTGCCATCCGCAATATCAGCCATGAGACCATCCCGCTGGACTTTGAACGAAACAGCCGGATTCATCAATGCTGGGAGTTTCGAAGTCATGACGCTCAATCAAAAACCCGTTTGGCGACCTGAGAGCGTCTGTTTATCCTATAACCTTGCAACTCTGACACCACTGGCCAACTTCACATGAACAGAATGGTATTGTTGAAAATATGCACTGAACAATCAACCATAATGGCCATATCGTTTTTAGCTACAAATGATATTTATACCAAATTATAATACAGTTACCTCTTTTTAACCAAATACCCCTAAAGGAAACCACCATGATCATCACCGACTGGATTCACACCATTGCCGGATTTTTCATCCTCCTCTCATTGGCCTTGGGGGTTGAGGCAAGCCCCCTCTTTCACCACCCATACTGGCTCTTTGTCACCGCCTTTGTAGGGGCCAATCTTTTCCAGTTCGGGATCACCAAGTTCTGTCCCATGGCCATAATCCTGAAGGCCCTGGGAGTGGCCGAAACACGCTGCTGCAACGCTGGAAAATAATCTCAATGCGGGATATTCGTGTGGAGCCACACGAATATCCCGCATGCTCAGTGCACTGAACAGGAGATACACGGGTCATAGGCCCGCACCAGCATCTCCGCCAGCAGTTCAATCTCTTTATCAGTCTTGCCCTGATTAACACAAAACACGGCAAGGTCCTCAATATCATGGCGGATATTGGCGTGATTCTGGCTTGTAGGAATTACACAATCGGCCTTGACAATCCTGCCCGCAGCATCAAGGTGCAGACAGTGATAGAGGATGCCCCGGGGAACCTCCACTGCTGCCACCCCAATCCCTTCCCTGACCGCAACCGTCTGCCGTAGTTCCTGCCAGGGAACGGCCAGCAGATCATCAATCAACTGTATTGATTCCAGCACCACCTGCACACATTCCACCAGTTGGGCCACCACATTCATAAAGGGATTATGATTTACCGCTCCCGCCATCCCTGGCTCCCACGGAATTAGGCCGGTCGCTCTTTCGCCATCCCTGGCTCGAACGACACTGGGGCGTCCATGCCCTGCGTCCCTGGCCGTCACCGGCACAAGGCCAAGCTCCTCAGCAATGACCTTGGCCTCCGGCAACAGACCCGCAAAGTTATTATTTATCCGGGCCAGGGCGCCCACAGCCAGAGATTTCCGCGACAGACGGCTCAGTTTTGAGGTAGACCACTCGGCCATATACTCATTGGTCATGGCCGCGTACTCCTGCTCCTTTTTCACCACCCCGTCTGTGGAGATGAGATCACCACCGATAAAGGGATAATCGCCATTGCCCTTCAGGGACACGAACTCGGTCTCCCGCTGAAAATCAGGGATGGAAAACGTCCTGAACAGCTCAACACTGGCGTCAAGATCAGCAAGGGATGCCTGCAAGCGCTGCCGGAACTGTCCCAGCCGATATCGGTCCGGCAGCATGGTAAAACCACCAACGACCGTGCGGGTAGGGTGCAGCCTGCGCCCCCCCACCTCGTCACAGATATCGTTGGCCAGGAGCTTGAGGCGGAGGGCCTGCTGCACCACTGCCGGATGGCTCTGGGTCAGGGGCAGGACGCTGCCCACCCCTAGGTAATCAGGGGCCGCCAGAAAATAGATATGGAGGATATGACTCTGCAGGGTCTCCATATGTTTAAGCAGCAGCCGCAACCGCCCGGTCTGCACCGTGGGCGTAATCCCAAAGCCATTTTCCACGGCCCGGATCGAGGCCAGGGTATGGCCAATGGAGCAAATTCCGCAGATCCGGCCGCAGAGATAAGGCGCGTTCTCAAAATGCTTGCCCACCAGGATGGCCTCAAAAAACCGTGGAGTCTCCACCACCTCCCAGCGGGCCTCCCGTACCTGCCCGTCTTCAATGACAATACGGATGTTGCCGTGCCCTTCCACCCTGGTCAGATGTTTGATATCAATATCACAGGAGATCTTCATTTTGCTTCCTCCTTCTTGACCCTGATATCAGCAACAAACCCGGCAAAGCCGCCAAAACATTCCAGCCGATCGATCATCCGCTCCTGGGAAATCCCCCTTTCCGCCATGATGATCTGCAACCGGGTAAGATTGGCCTCGGGCGCCGGCCCGCGGCAGCCCCAGCAACCCAGGCGGTTGGAAGGACACCAGGCGTCGCAACCGGCCCGCGTCACCGGGCCAAGACAGGGCTCGCCCAGATCAAAGAGACAGATATTCTCGCGGGCCTTGCACTCCATGCACACCGGGTATTGAGGATGATGGATCTCTTCGCCCAGGACCAGGGCGGTGACAATGCGCTCCACCTCCTCTTTCTTGATCGGACAGCCATAGATCTCCAGATCCACCTTAATGACTGCGGAAAGAGGTTTTACTTCCTGGGTCTCGATGGGAAAGGAACCATAGACCTCTTTTTTCACCCACTCCAGATCATGAAAACGATTCTTCAACTGATTGACCCCGCCAAAACAGGCACAACTGCCGAGTGCCACCACAATCCTCGCCTTTTCCCGAATGTTTTTAAGCCGCTCTTCTTCATCAGCCCGGGTCACGGAGCCCTCGACAAAGGCGATCTCATACTCATCACTCGCCTCCTTCATCCCCTCCCGAAAACGAACAATCTCCACCAGGGAGAGGAAATCAAGCAGGGTCGCCTCGTTATTGAGCAATTGCAGCTGGCAGCCTTCGCAGGAGCTCAACTCAAAAAATCCCACCTTAGGCCTGGCCACCGGGACCCCCAAAAATGTCTTATTCTTCGTCATTTCAGATGGCCTCCTTCAAATTCAACACCGACCAGTAATCAAAGACCGGACCATCCAGACAGGTATAAGTAGAGCCGATATTACAACGGCAGCACTTGCCCCGGCCGCAGTGCATACGCCGCTCCAGCGAAACAAAGATCTTCTCCACCGGTACCCCGGCGCTGATCAGCAGGTCACAGACAAAACGAAACATGACCGGTGGACCGCAAATAATGACGCTGGTTTGCTCCCGAAAACGATCAGGGACACTATCGGCAATACGCTGTTTCAAAAGCTCGGTAATCAACCCTACCGGCCCCTGCCATCCCGGTTCTTCTTGGTCCACAATGATATTGAGCCCCACATCAAACTGTCGCCACATGGCATACTCATAACCAAAAAGCAATTCCGAAGGCCGGCGCGCCCCATACATAATATCCACTTGACCATAGCGACTGCGCTTTTCCAGCACTGCCAGAATGGGAGAGCGCAATGGCGCAATCCCTAAGCCCCCGGCAATAAGAAGGATATCCTCACCCTCCATTTTCTCTACTGGAAAATGGGTGCCAAAAGGGCCGCTGATGCCGACTCTCGTTCCCCGTCCCACCCGATCGAGAAACCTGGTCATATTACCGGCTGCCCGGATGCACAGTTCGATATCACCATGGCGGACCGGAGAGGAAGAGATTGAGAAAGGGGCCTCGCCGATCCCCGGCAGCTCAAGCATTACAAACTGACCCGGCCTGAAGATGAACTGTTCTCGTTCCACTGGGTCAACAAGTTGGATCTGGTAAAGCTTTTCCATCCTGGTCAGCGGATAGACATTGGTGATCTCCGCCTTGTAGGAGTATTCAAACTGCTCGCCAGCAACAGGCTGGATAAAATCAAGTTCCGTCTTCATCATTTAACTCCTGATGGTCTAAGAAAAAAATCACCATGGAGATGGCTAAAAAGGCCATCACTTGCTCGCCCGGACACTGGCTATTACCTCCGGCACCGTTATCCGCGCCAGACAGGACTGCCCGCACCGGCCACAGCCCACACACAACGATTCCTCAAAGGCCTCCACAAAACCCCGGTGTTTGTGGTAGTAGCGATATTTCAACCGGGTATGGCTTTCAGGCCGGAAATTATGGCCTCCCGCAACGACAGCAAAATCAAGGAGATTGCAGGAATAAAGCTTTTTCTCCTTACGGCCATGATTCAGATCCATATCCACATGTTCTTCCACGCCATAACAGTAACAGGTGGGGCAAACCTGGGCACATGTCCCGCAGGAGAGACATTTTTCCCCCCACTCCTTCCAGACCGGGGCCTGAAACTCCAGGTCAAGGATCTTGGTCAGATCAGAGGTATCGACATGGGCGACAAACAGAGATTCTTTTACCGCCATCTCATTCAGATACCGGCGATGCTCACGGCTGTCGGGCTCGCGGCAATCAATCTGTTCCAACAGATGAAAAGCCCGGGATGAAAGGACCTCGGCAAAATAAAGATCATCCATCCGCGTCAGAAAGAGATCAAACCCTCGTATGGCCGAGTCTGTCCCCATGGACTTACAGAAGCAGAACGGCTGCGGGTTACAGGAATGACCGACAATGAACATGTTGGCCCGCTTTTCCCCGTAAAAGGGGTTAGGATACCGTCCTCCCAGCAGAACCTTGTCCAGCTTGTTCAAGGCATTGATATCACAGGGATGCAGGCCAAAGAGAACCAGCGGCGCATAGACCCCGTAATCCACCTCTTTCTGCCAGTCGCCGCTCCCGCCATCCCTGGCTCCCGCGGCATTAGGCCGTCCTTGGCCGTCGCCGCTCCCGCCAGTCTCGTCGCCACCGGCTCCTGCGGCATCCTGAAAGGTAAACGTACACAGGTCCTCGCGATAGGGGAGAAAATAATTCTTGGCCGAATGGATGGTCTGGGTGTAATCAAGCCGCAATTCCGCAAAATCGTGCACCACATCAAAGTCATAGAGGGAATGGCCGTGCTGATCTTCCCCCTTTTTCACCGGACCAACAATTCTGTCAGCAGACAGGATCTCAAAGAGACGAATCAACTCACCCACCGGAAAAACCTTGAATAACATATCTCTTACCTCCTGGACATGAAGCTCATAGGCTCCCTCACAAGGGATTACCAATTGGGCTTACTGAGTTTCTCATAAACCTCTTCACTTTAATAAGTTGGTCGTTGATTACCGTCGGATCATACAAGAGGCTGAACGTTCAGCGGATGCCTGGAATCGTTCAACACTTGCTTGATCCGACTGAATAAATCATTCATCTCCACAGGTTTTTCTACATAATCTCTGATACCAATTCTCGCTGTTTCCTCCCGATCAATGAGACTGCTGTGCCCTGTACAGAGGATTACAGGAAGGTCAGGCCGCAAAGCCATCACTTTCCGAGACAGATCCTTGCCGTTCATCCCAGGCATGGTCATGTCAGTAATCAACAGGTCATAGCCATCTGGGTTCTGCTCGATGGCAAAAAGTGCATCTCTGCCGTTACTGCAGACCTCGACCGTATAACCGTGGCTGCTCAGGAAATCTTTTGCCATATTACGGATATCTTCTTCGTCATCCACAAATAAAATAGACCCATACCCCTCCGTGGGTGTAGCCTTTACCTGCCCTTGCAAAACCTCACCTGTCCCACCTTCTGCCACCGGCATCAAGATCCTGAATGTCGTTCCTCTCCCCGGTTCAGTCTGAACTCTGATCTGGCCTTGAAGATCCTGCACAATCCCGTGTACCAATGCCAGTCCCAACCCTGTCCCCTTACCTTGCTCCTTGGTCGTAAAATAGGGATCGAAGATCTTTTCCTTTGTCTCTGCATCCATGCCGCAACCAGTATCGCTTACCTCAAGAATCACATATCTGCCGGGCGTCATTGCCGCCCCCAGGGTCTGTCCAGGCGAGATCTCTGTCTCTTTCAGGGAGACCGTAAGGACTCCGCCGGTCAGCTCCATGGCATGATAGGCATTGGTACAAAGATTCATCATGATCTGGTGGATCTGCGTCGGATCTGCAAGGACAAATACCTGCGTTGCGATGTCCTGCCTGATCTCAATCGTTGTCGGGATGGAAGCCTTCAGGAGCTTTAAAGCCTCTTTAACGATAGACGATAGCTGAAGCTGCATCTTCTGGTGATCAGCCTTCCGGCTGTATATCAGTATCTGCCGGACAAGGGCTGCTGCTCGGGATGCCGCGGCAGTGACACGCCCCAGATATTCCGACAACTTGGCATCATCTTTTGCCAGCATCTGCGCCATCTGTGTATAGCCAATGATAGGAGTAAGGATATTGTTGAAATCATGGGCAATGCCACCGGCCAGGGTACCGATGGCCTCCATTTTTTGACTCTGGACAAGCTGCTGTTCAAGCTTGAACCTTTCAGCCTGCGCCTTTTTTGTCTCAGTCATGTCTTCAACCAGTTCGATAAACCCTGTCGGACACTCAGGTGGGCCGACAGGAACTGTTCGAATACGAACAAAAAAACGGCTGCCATCGTCACGAATGCCCTCAGTCTCAGCTATCTCAAATTCCCCTGTCTTCATCGAAATCATTCCGGGGCAGTGACTACAGGGCTCATCACGCTTCTCAAATTCATGAAAACAGTATTGACCAATAAAAAGGTCCCGGTCCTTTGAAAACCACCTGCCCATAATCTCATTGCTCATGACGATACGGAAGTCCGCATCCATCAGGTTGACACCGATAGGAAGATTGTCAACAAGTGACTGATAGCGGGAACGGCTTGCCTCAAGCGCCTCTTCGACCTGAATTCGTTCAGCAATCTCCTTTTCGAGATGCTCTGTGCGTGACTTGACCAACCGCCGCAACTGGACAATGAACAAAAACAGAATAGCCGCAACGAACACCGTGACTACCGATATCCAGAAAACAACATCACTCATCCGGATTCCATGTTCGTAGCGAACGGAAAGCCAGCGATTATGAATGGCACGGTTCTCTTCCTCTGTTATGGAGTCAAGTGCCCTGTTTATGAGGTGCGCCAGTTCCGGCCAATCCTTACGCACACCCATCGCCAGGTCATCCATATCGTACGGTGTCGGTGCGGCCACCTTCAGATTCACCAGCCCCTCAGATTTAATGAGATAGCTTCCCATGGCAAGATTAGCAACCCAGGTATCAGCAGCTCCCACAGAAACTGTCTTGAGCGCCTTAATACTGTTTTCGACCTCGATCAATTCAAGGCCAGGCACGTCTCTCTTCAGCCACTCACTGTAGATATAATTTTTTTCAACAACTGTTTTCCCGCTCCGTAGGTCCTGGATACCGGAAATGAATGGTCCATCCTTTCGGCTGAATATAACCAGGGGGAAAGAGACAAAGGTTCTGGTAAATTCGATATCCCGCTCCCGCTCAGCGGTCCGGGTAATCATGAGAACAAGATCAACACCCTCTTTTTTTCTGAGCCGGTTAAGCGACTCACTCCAGGACAGACTTGCATCAACAGGTTCAAAACGGATCCCGAGCCGTTTGGCAACAAGGTCGAGATAGTCAACGGCAAGCCCCTGATAGCGGCCATCCTTATAGAATTCAAAGGGAGGATATATCGGGCTGATCCGTACCTTGACGATCGGATGTTCACGCAGCCAGAGTGTATCGTTTTCCGTAAGCGAAAACATACCTTGGGAATCAATCGACGTCTCTGCGGCAAACACCACTGTCCCCAGCAGGGTCATCACGACAGCAACTACAAGCATCGATGCTCTTCGCAGATATCTCATCCTGCCCTCACGACATGCGTAATTGCCCACTCAAGATGCCTCTTGCTCTTCAACCACATTCCATGACCGTCAGTCTTCAGATCGCTTCGGAATGACCAGACTACAGCGGCAAGATGTGCATTTCTTCCTGAATGGGATGCATCCCGGCGAGCAGCAGGCCTTTCCGGCCATCAATGGAAACGGGATCGCCAAAACGAATCACCTGAGCCCCGATCTCACAATACTCCCCCGCCTCATAGACCTTCAGATGCTTGCAGCCAACCACACAGGTTTTCTCCAACCGGACGGCCACCACCGAGGCATGCGAGGTCTGCCCGCCACGTGAGGTCAGCAGTCCTTCCGCCATATCAATGACCTTGATATCCTCGGGCACCGTATCCTGACGGATCAGGATCAGCGGCGTCTTGGGATCAGTGGCCCGCAGTTCCAGGATA
>CAITDH010000302.1 GCA_903891045.1 uncultured Desulfobulbaceae bacterium
ATTGATTTCATTATTAATATTAACTATCGGATAATCAATCTTGGGCAGAAAAGATTCACGGTCAGGGTCATATCCGGGGACATCATCAAGACCAATGCCCATCAACCTCGCAAACCAGAGCGAAAAGCCGCTCGGTACACAACGATTCAGACAACGGAAATATCCATAAAAAAAACTGGTCTTATTCAGATAAACAACCAGACGACCAGCGTATTCCCTACCCTGTTTTTTACAAAAAGGGCAGTCAGCACTCAGGTGCGTTTTTTCTTCATGAATATTTTGCAACTGTTTGAGATAAAAGAAGGATACTGCCTCACTTTGCTCCATGCCAAGGCAGCTCCTATGATGAAAAAAGCAGAAATAAAATCAAGATGGAAGATTTAACCGCGACTGACTACTGCCGCCAGGTCAATATCTCGCAGAGGCTGATCAAATTGAATATGTACCGCATACTGGAGATAAGACGCCAAATCTCCACTTGGAGAATCCTGTACATATATCGCCACCACTACACCTGCAACCCCTGACGTCAAAGGGCTTTCAGGCGGTCCACCTAACAGGCTGACAAGAACTTTCCTCCCCAAAAGCAAACGAACATGCCTTTTTTGCGAGATACGAATCGTAAAAAAAATACCTCCAATCGAAACATCACCGATATCCCCCAGCAAAGCAATACCTGTCACCTTGCCTTGATCATCAAGGACGGCCATAGCTAGCCTGCCAGCACAGTTCAATCGTTCCATCACCCGCCGATCAATAACCATGACTTTCAGTGATTCATTTTCCACAAATTGCTGACAAAAATCTTGCAGCTTTGCCTCCAGATCGGGGAAAATATTCTGCAATTTTCGTAATGCTTCCTGATTCAGGATAAAAACATCGACCATACCGACACTTACCACTTCAACAGTCCAGACCGAGGCCTTAAAAAAAGAATCTACGCCGAAGACTTCCCCTGGCCCTACTATTTTCAGCAGGATATCATTCCCATGCAGATCTCGAGAGAAAAGTTTAACCCGCCCCTTGTTAACAAAAAAAAGCCGTTGCTGCGAATCACCTTGAACTACAATATTCTCATTGGCAGCATAGGTCACATGCTCCAAAGAAGAATAAAAGGCATTAAACTCTTCTGTGGTCAAAAAATCATAAAACTCCACCCAGTTTACGGTCTGTGCCTGATCAATAGCAGCACTTCTCTGCTTTTCCAAAAGCTCCTTAGCCTTAAGAATATCTTCCAGGGCCTGGGGATCTATCTCAGCCAAGCGTTGACAAAGGACTTCCGCCTGATCAAACTGTCGAAGATTAGTCATGGTGGAGATCAGGTCAAGGAGGAGTGCTTTGGCAGCCGCCTTTTTGTTCTGGCCAAGCAACACATAGACCTCTTGCTCCTCAGCCAGATTCGTTACCGGCACATACTCTTTTTCAAACCTGTCTTGCCCAGACTGAGCCTGCCTAACAGCGTTCTTCGCGGTCTTCTGGAGCTCGACATGCCTTTCTTTCTGCTGCCGGCGATTTACGTCGAGCAATGCAAGCCCTCTCATTGCTGCCTGCCAAACCTCCTTAACCATATTCTTAGGACGCACACCTTTCCCTGAAAACAGTTGCAAGGCCTTCTGCGCCTGAACAGACCCGCTTCGCCCCAAGGTCTCACAGATACTGATCAGAAGCAACGTTTTGATATCTGCTGAAAAATATTTCTCATCTTTAAGCAGATCCACCAATACCCCAACGACCTCTTCATCGACCACTGAGGCCAAAGCCTGTACCACTTGAAACTTGAGTTTTTCACTGATCAAGGGCAACGCATCCAGAAGATACTGCTTCTTCTTTTGATCACTAAGCTTGTAGATACAGGACAGGGCCTCACTCTGAACTCGCAAATCATCATGAGCAAGATACCCTTGCACTACGCTGACATCTCTTTCATCCCCCGTTTCACCAAGCAGCCTGAGCAAATTACGCTTGCCATACCAGGGCATAGGCTCCTGCAATCGACCAAGAAGAAGTGAGGGCAACTTGCCACCGACACTGGCCAAAATCTTCAGGAGCCTGATCCGCTCCGACCTTCTGTTATTCATGAGTAAAGCATCCAGTAAAAACTGGATGCCCAGTGGGCCATACATGACAATTTTCTGACAATATTCCTCCTCAATCGGCTTTTTAAAACACCGATTGAGATAGGACTCAAGGACATTTCGCTGTACAGCTTTATCCTGAACCTGGCCCACCACAGTTCTCATTTCTACCGTTTTTCTTAATTCTCCAGAACGAATGGCGTAAAAGAAAGAAAGTATCCTGTCAACCAGTTCTTCATGTCCTGCTGTTTGCGCATGGGTCATAATCTCCTGCAAAATCACAACAAATCGATGACAGGAATCGTCTGCATCTTCAATACCTTTAAGCCAGCGGAGAAATGTGGGGGTTAATTTTTCCAGCCACTCCCAATAATCCAAAGAAACAAGCTTTTCTCCGATCAAGCCAAGACTCTGTCCTGAGCGCAAACGCAACTCGACATCATCCAGCTTAAGCCCTCCCACCAGAGTCTGGATAATGGCTGCGGCGATACTCTCCTTTTTATTAATTATCAAGCGCTCAAAAGTGGCTGGGAGATGCAGCAAGACCTCGTTATTTCTTAATCCATCCAAATTGCCTCGCGCCAGCACTCCTAATCCCGCCTGCAACCGCTTACTTTGCCGCTGTTTTTCTGTCATGCCCATGATTTCAACAGTATACAATTGCCGGCCTTTTACTGTTTCCAGCAAGTGTTGGCAAGCCTCTTCCACGAGAAGCCGCTGTTCTGCATTCTCAGGGCTGAGAGAATCTGCGAGACGCTCCTTTTCCTGCCTCAAAAAATCAACCAAAGCGCTAAAGCTCTCCTTATCAATTGCAGCTATCAGGCTTGCAAAGAGCTCTACTCCAAAACGAGTCACAAAAATCTGACAAAAAAGCAAACCCAAGGATTGCTTGTCCAGATTGCCAATCAATAAAGTAGCTGCCCTGCCGGCGGCAACACGAAGCTCATCATCATTCAGCACGACACTGACATTCTCAAGTAACTGGCTAAAATCAGGAGAGATGCCATAAACCCCTTCCCGTTGCAAAGGTTGCAGGACAAAACAAACTGTGGCAGCAAGAAGAGCAACACCCTTATCTCCATTACTCAGGTCGCACAGGAGCTTATTATTCTGTTGCGGTCCTCCTCCCTGTCTTGGTAAAAGAAATGACGAAATATCATCCCGTCGAACACCAGCACTCATTATTTGTTGCAATAAATCACTAAAGTTCCGAACAACGACCTGATTCTGACTCACACTTTCAACGTCCTCTTCCAGGAAAATCGCCTGCAAGCCAGCGTTTTTTACAAACGCAACTCCTCCACCAGCCTTGTAAATCTGTTCAGGATTGGCGGTAAAAAAAGACAATACCTGCTTAAATCTCCTCCGATCCATCCCCGGAGTCAAAGTCATCATCTGCAACCCAGCCTTACCCAAGGCATCCACCAAAGCCAGGGCATCCAACTGCTCTCGTTCCTTTTTCTCAAAAATGGTGCCACTGAGGGTCGGCACGCCTTTATGAAGGCCAAAACGAAGATCTTGATAAAGACGCAAAAAAATCTTCAGCTCTGTATAGGCCTTCTCTACTGCATTGATAACCTGTGCACTCTGTTCAGGATAAAGACGGAGATTAGTGATGGCCTTATTAATACACCTTAAGACCTCTAAAGCATGCTGTTGCCGTTCAATGCTTGCCATAAGAAGTACCCTGTCTGTTTTTTCCAAGCACTCGTATGCACTGCCTCAAAAATATGCCCTCCACAAATCATCAACACCCCAACCATCTCTCTCACTCCACGGAGAATTCAATTATCTTTTGGCCTACCACAAACAGGACGCAAAAGTCAAGGAATGCGGCATGTTATTTAGGGGCAGTTCAGATAATTACTTTTCTGAACTGCCTATTATATCCCATTGCCATTCCTGCTTTGTTTAATCTTAAAAAAAATCACAATGAGACAACGATGACACCATGCTCTTCAAGCATGACCAGAAGTTCACACAACGGCAACCCCACCACATTTGAATAAGAGCCCATGATCTCTTTAACTAAAAAAGCCCCTTGGCCCTGAATCCCATAAGAACCAGCCTTATCCAGAGGCTCGCCGGTTGCCACATACGCTTGGGCAGCTCCTTCAGAAAAATGACTGAAAACAACACGGGTACGCACCAACTGAACAGCAATAATCCCCTCCTGACGACAACCAAGACATATCCCGGTCTGCACCCAATGTTCTTTACCGGAAAGTTGCATCAGCATAGATACGGCGTCGGCGCAATCTTTGGGCTTTCCCAGCACCAAACCAGCAAGACTTACGACCGTATCCGCTGCTACAATCCAGCTTCCGGGGTAAAGGCCCATAACCAACACGGCCTTCTCCCTGGCCATACGTTTGACAAAATCTTGCGGTTTTTCTTCTGGCAATAACTCTTCATCAATATCAGCCGGGTGGACTCGATACTCCAAGCCAAGATCCTGGAAATAGCCTTGCCTTCGCGGTGAAGCTGACGCCAGAATCAAAGGTTTACGAGCATGATAAATTGATCGCATGTTCTTTCTTCAATAACAAATTTTTTCCCCCTTCTTCACTCACAGTGGTTGATCTCATAAAAAATCATCAAAATTGATGGCTACGCCCATTATCCCCTGATAGCATAACCACCATCAACCGTAATAACCTGCCCCTGAATCATCGCGGCCAGATGCGAGCAGAGAAATAATGCTGTATCCGCGACATCATCGGGGGTGGTAAGCCGCCCCAGCGGGGTACGCCGCAGGGCCGTCTCCAGGATTTCATCCCGATTGGGAAATTTCTTCAAGGCATCAGTATCTACCGCACCAGCGCTGATCGTGTTCACATTGATCCCGGCAGGGCCAAGCTCTACCGCCAGATGCCGTACCAGAGACTCAAGAGCAGCCTTGGAGGCGCCCACGGTTGTATAATTCTCAATGGCCCGGGTCGCGCCTAGGCTGGAGACCGCCAAAACCCGGCCACCTCTGCTCATAAGTGGAAAACCCCTCTGTACCAGGGTCAGCAAAGCCCTGGCATTGATATCCATGGCCCAATCCCAATGACGCTCGGTAAGTTCCATAATCGGCTTTAAGACACCAGAAGCCGCATTGGAAACCAGGATATCAAGGGCACCAAATTCCTTGCCAATGACCGCAAACATCTCCGTGACATCAGCCTCTTCAGCGACATTGGCCTTGACCAACAGACAACGACCGCCATGTTTTTCTATAACATTTGCCGTCTCTTCGGCGTCGCGCTTATGGCGCACATAATTCACCACCAGATGCACACCATTTTCGGCCAGCCGGATGGCGATTGCCCGACCAATTCCACGTGACCCACCTGTAACCAAAGCAACTTTTCCCTGTAAATCAAACATGACACATTCCTATTAGAAGTAGAATACGTTTAATGAGTACTCGTTAAACCGAAATTTCTCCAAAAACTTAAAGTTATACTATCCCCGACGCAAGGTAAGAACAACTCGCCTCAAGGAATTAAAGACATATCGCCATGGCCTGAATCGAACCGGGTTCAAGATTTCCGGGGCCACAAAACCTGAACCGAAAAAATCAGCTGGCGCCAACAGCGGGATTTCAATCCCGCAGAGCTGCGCGCCAGGAAAATCACTCTCTCTTGCAGCGCACCACAGCGGACTCCTCTCAGCGTTCAGTTCAAGAAGTGCAAGCATAGCCGTATCAAGTGCCACCGAGCTTCTTGATCCCGCCAAACACCCCAGGAAAAGTGGTTCTCCATGCATGGGGCCATGCATGTGCATGACCTCAATGCCATCTGCAAGCGCAATATTTTCTGGCAATAATCCCTGCAGTTCCAAAATAATCCGGGCAAACTCAAGATGCGAATCCCCATAACGCATATGAAGCCAAGACTTACGCACTCCTTTCACTATACCAAAAATATTTTTCACTGCCATACTTACATACATCTGATCATGGGCCTTAACCTTGGGCAGGTTGACCAAAAGATCACAATCAAGGGCCTCTGCGGCAACACCAACGCAAATCCCTGACGGCAAACGCCTGCGCACAACAGATGCAAATCCAACAATCTGGACATCCATCCCCCGCACCGCCGCAACAAACTCAGCATGGGTACAGGCAAGGGACGAAGCGCTGGCACTGATCAGATTGGGTTTGAGCAAAACCCTGTCACCAGGCGACAAATTGAATGCACCAAGACGCGGAATGACTCGCGCAAGCGCAGAGTAAAGAGATATACGCGTATACCCCTGACAAGAATCAAGACAAACAGAGACAGATGCGACCATAAAAAAAGGCTATGTTCCCTTTAAGTGTTGAAACTGCCCCAGAGAAATGGCGAGCAAAGACTCTGGTGAAATTTGGGG
>CAITDH010000303.1 GCA_903891045.1 uncultured Desulfobulbaceae bacterium
AAAAACATTCCTTGGGGTTGGAGAAATCTTGTGTCTACCCTTGAACCGATAGAGAACGATGTCTGGGGTTTCTCCGGAAGGGCCTGTAGATAATTTTATGTAAATGCATCAATATCGCATCCCTGCCGCCTTTGACGGTACAGTACCAGCAATACTCCTTGGTTAGTGCCCCAACTAAAAAAGGCAGAGCCCAATAATGACCCTGCCTTCGGTGTTCTTCAATAGTTGGCATTTACGGCATACTTGTAGTGCCACCCACGCTATGCCTTGCGGCACAACCGGCCAAAGGCACCGGGAATAGTACCGGATGACCAGAAGGCCCGGCCCTGCTTGTAATCCACAATCCTACCGAGCCGAGTGAAAAGTCTAGTGTTTTCTAAGTGTTGTGTCAGTTTTTTTGCCTTTTTGACCCGTCACCCAAACATATCCCAACTGGCTCAGGTATGTATTGGCCACTCGAAAAAGATATCGTTCTTTGCCTAAATCCACCCATCAAAGATGACCCACCGACCACCCACACCCAGCCTATGACGAGTGGGTGGCGGTGTTTGGTTTTCATTTCCTTGTTTCTTCCTGGCTGCTTGTACCCCAACTCATTCCGGTGGCATTGGCACCTGCATCGACTGCGGCCAGAAGCGTATCCTGCGAGAGATGTGCGTACCGTTGAGTCGTCTTCAGTTCACTATGTCCCAGCACCTTCGAGACCTCATAGAGACTTCGCCCGGAATTGACCATGAAGCTGGCACAGGAGTGACGCAAATCATGCATGCGGACATCGGCCAAACCTGCTGCCTTTCTGGCTGTGTCCCACCCGGCCCAAATCGAAGCATAGGGCTTGAGAGTGGCTGGGTTTGGCAATAAATAAGGACACACCTCATACCGTGGCAGTTGAGCCAATACCTCCAGTGCGGCTTTGAACAAGGGCACGTGGCGGCTCTTCCCTGACTTGGATATAGGGATTCGCCAACTTCTCCGTTCCAGATCAAAATCACTCCAACGGCTGTCTAAGAGCTCCCGCTTCCGGCAGCCGAGGAGGATTAGGAGTTCAACGATGCTTTTCAGGTTGGGATTGGCACTCTTGCCCAGGGCATTGCGCAAACGCTCCGTCTCCTCGACTGTGAGATAGCGTTCCCTTGCGTTGTTGGCATCATGGACTTTCACTCCGATGGCTCTGGATTGACTTCGATGCCGGGGACCTGCCACTTGATGGCAAGATTTAATATCGCCCTGAGGAGAAATAATGCTTGATTGGCGGTCCCCATGGCGTAACCCTTGGCTTTGATCCCATGATAAAATAACGACATCCCGTTGAGTGATTTTGTCCATGGTCATTTTTCCGAACCGGGGCAGAACATGGCAACGAAGATAGCTCTTTGGTGTTGTCGTGATCAACCTGATCTTACTTGAAAACTGCAGTAAGCGACAAAGTGGGAAAAGTGGGAAAATCGCTGCCCCGCCCCCACCACTATCTCTATCCGGGACCACCCCCCCACTCAAAAAACCCACTTTTACCACTTTCCCTGGATAGCCCTCCGAGGATTTGGGATTTCTGCTACCCCCTCCCCCCTTTGGGCCACCAAGGGTTCCAACTTGGCCCCAGGTTGCCACCTATGGCACGATCTGACCGGCCCGATGGCGACCCCAGGATCGCCTTTGCTTTAGCATTTTCAAATGATCCAGATTAAAGACCGCTTCCAATAATTCGCGCCGTGACAAAAATAGCCACCACTGCGGCGGCATAAACGCCATATTTGGCAAGCAAGCTAAAAATACAGATCAGACGGCAGTTGAGCCAGCAGGCCCATTAAAAGAACCTCTGACAAATCACCCTTCTCGATGAAGATCAGCCTGGCTGGCAGGTCGTGCCAGAGGGTACACAGCTCTTCAGGGGTGTAGCCGGGAATGGCCAATTGTTGCCGAAGTTCGCGTAAGGCAGGATCTGACAGGGGTAAGGATTCTATTTCATTGGGATTTTTCAATATACGCATCATGGGTACCTCCTTTTGTGTGAAGAAATGAAAAAAGCCCCAAGACCGTGATGGCCAAGGGGCTGGGGATTGTGGAGAGAAGACAGGGCCTATTGAAATAGGCTACAGCACGGCTATTCCGGAATACCAAGACTTACAATTTAAGACATTACCATCCTTCTCTGTCGGCAAATCCGTTGATATGCAAAGAAATCCGACACCCTGAACGACCTCATGCCTGTGACGGATTTAGCAGGCGGAGAAAGGGAAAGAGGCTGTTTTCTGTTATCTGGCTGCCTGCTGTCACTGTCGGAATAGTTTACGATTTTCTTTTTCAGGCACCGAGATTATGGAAGAAAAATGAGCAATAACAAGGAAAGATAATACTGGTGTGATTATTGCATAGTTTGTTTAAACTTAACAATATTCGTCATGTAATCAATTTTACTAAGGAGAAAGAAAAATGAAGAAGGTACTTTTGGCAGGATTGGCAATAGGGTTAATTGGTTTGAGCATGGCACCGTCCAACTCTTCGGCAAGCATCCTGAAATTCACCGCCACAAGTACTGCATCTGGCGAGCTAGGATACTTGGAATATGATTCTTCTTCTTTTGACGGCACCGCTTTTCAGTTTATCGACAACACTCATCTGCTCAGTATAGACTTTGCTTCCGCTGGATCTAGCTTTCATGTAGTAACGCCCGGGCCAAGCAGCGAGGGCACTTGGTTTGATAGTACTGGAATGCTACCTACCGTTGTTGGTGGAAGCGGTTTCACGGGCGGTACAAATTCTGATGATGGAGTTTGGATTGCTGACTCCTATTACGTCGAAATAGGTTTGGGTCAAAATATGGGTAGTCAATCATACCGAGACGTTCATTGGACGCCCGACTATGCGGGAAGTCAACCAGTCCCCGAACCAGCCACCATGCTTCTCATGGGCACTGGTATAGCTGGACTCATCGCAGCACGCAGGAAAAAGAAAGCTTAATATCCTCTTTCAGCATAGCAGAGACATACCAAGGCAGGGTCATTCATTTGGCTCTGCCTTTTTTTTGAACTATACAGGTTTTTCACCTTACAGATATGCCCCCTTTCATTCTGCCGTTTGCCCTTTATCTCGTATTGGTACAGTTATCGGCTCATGCTTCCAACCACTACCCATTGGTATACACCATCGGCGTTGTTTTGGTTGGTGTAGCGACTTTTTATATATTATACGGCAAGGGCATAATAAAAACACACCGCAACATAGGTCCCGGAATTATTGTTGGAATTGTGGGAATTGTGGTTTGGATTTTAATTTGTCAGTTACAGCTTGAACAATCTATCATTCGGTTTTTGCCAGAATGGTTCCAACCAGGGGAGAGGGTGTCTTTTAATCCTTTTCAGTCAATTACTCAGCCATTTTGGCAATGGGGATTTGTTGTTGTTCGGATGTTGGGTCTTGCTGTCCTTGTTCCATTGGTAGAAGAAGTTTTCTGGCGGGGGTTCCTTTTACGATGGGTCATTTCGCCCGATTGGCAGGATCAGAAAATTGGCGTTTTTACCATGAAATCATTTTTCTGGGTCACTTTTCTTTTCACTCTCGCCCATCCAGAATGGCTTGCCGCAGCAGTCTATTGCAGCCTCTTAAATATACTTTTGTATTGGCGGCGCGACCTTTGGAACTGTATTGTTGCTCATGGGACGAGCAATTTGCTTTTAGGTGTCTATGTCATCTATTCTGGAACTTGGAAGCTATGGTGATTTTTGGCCATTTAAGTTAGGAATATTATTTGAATCTGCCTTTTTTTATTCTCTACCGTATCTCCACCTCCACCCCCGTGGACATTCCTTGGACTTGTCAGCGGGTTTCTATATTATTTCTGCGGCCACTTCTAAGGCCAATAACTTTTTTAGGTGGTGGCATGTTTTTTGCTAGATATCCTTTCATAAGAAAGAAA
>CAITDH010000304.1 GCA_903891045.1 uncultured Desulfobulbaceae bacterium
AGGCACGGCGGTCGCTTGTTATCTGTTTGATACCAACCGTAAAAAAAGAAGACGAGAGCAGGCTGGAAGTGGCCATGCCACCATCGACTCCAGGAAAGGCATTGGACATCCCCGTTCTGAATAAAAGTTCATAGGCAAAGATACGCCGATGTCGATTAAAAATTGGTTGCCGCGCTACAAAAACGTCCATATATTCACATGTTGCAATCAGGCATCAATTAAATAAAATTTTCAGCCCAATGTACCGCGTCCAGATAAAAGCCCATTATTTTATGTTCATCAAGATTCAGTTGCGTCATCGCCGCATCCAGCTCACCCCACTCTCCAGCCTCATACAACTGAATAAGGTGGAGATAAGGAAAGAGTCTCCCTGCCTTATGCACCAAGGCCTGGGTGATCTCCTCAGAGATAGGGATCTGTTTCATCAGGATCTCCATGGAGGCGTCAAGCATGGCATCAAGCAGGGAAAAAAGACCTAACATGAAAAAATCGCCATGATCCATGCGGCTTTCCTTGCCGATATTTTCCAGGAAACGGGCACGAATACACGAGGTGCGGATCAGTTCATCCGGCTTTTGTTCAGAGAGTTTACTGGTGGCAATCAGCGACACAAAGAGCCGCGTCCCCTTTTCTCCCAGAAAGGCAATGGCCTGACGGATAGAGGAGATTGGCTGCAGTCGCGAATAATAGGCCGAATTGAGATATTTAAGTAATTTAAACGAGATGGAGATATCCTGATTCACCAGCTTCTCAATATCCTGCATCTCAAACTCAGCCCGATTCACCTCCACAATCAACTGCAACAGGGCCAACTGCGAGGAGGGGATATCTTTATTTCTCAACACCTCCGGTTTGGAAAAAAAGTACCCTTGAAAATAGACAAAACCCATCTTACTGGCCAGGGCAAACTCTTCATAGGTCTCAATCTTTTCAGCAAGCAACTTGCAAGGATATTCCTTGAGGGTTTCCACCATCTCCTTGATCTGGTCAATGGGGGTGAGACGAAAATCCACCTTGATAATGTGGGCAAGTTTAATCAGCGGGGTAAGATTTTCGGCATAGACAAAATCATCAAGGGCCAGGGTATATCCTTTTTCGACGAGGCTCCGACAGGCGGCAACGACCTCTGCCGTTGACGGCACATCTTCCAAGACCTCCACCACCACACAATCCGCGGGAAACATGGCAGGAATGCCACGAAGAAGCATATCTTCGGTGAAGTTGATAAAGGCTTTATGCCCGCTTGCTATCTGCTCAATACCAACTGTAAAAAAAGAAGAAGAGAGCAGACTGGAAGTAGCCTCGTCCCCATCAACACCGGGAAAGGCATTCGACATCCCGGTCCTGAACAGGAGCTCATAAGCAAAAATTCGTCTCCGCTGGTTGAATATCGGCTGCCTTGCCACAAAAACGTCCATAATTCAAACAAATAGCAATAAAGGTTGTCCCTGATTTTCAGGTTGTCAATTGCAAATTTTGCCATCTCTCTTTCCAAGAACCGATGCCAGGATCACAGGTGAGCAACCTGGATTCATCCGGCAGGGTGGTCATCCTTATCTTCAGTCTGGTCGCCGGGATAAGATCACCAGCCCGCTCGCACCACTCTAACACAGCAAGACCAGAAAGAAAAAGATATTCATCAAGCCCCTGATCCTGAACTTCAGCAGCGTCTGTCAACCGGTAAAAATCCATATGATAGAGCGGTATCCGGCCTTGATACTCATGGAGTATGGCAAAACTGGGGCTGGTCACATACTCGCTTGCCGGCACCCCCAGCCCCTGGGCAATGGCCTGGGTCAGGGTGGTCTTGCCTGCCCCCAGATCACCGTCGAGACAGATCACATCGCCAGGCAGGGCGGACTGCCCAAGAAGACGGCCAAAGGCCAGGGTATCGGCAAGGGTTTTCAGCAGGATTGTCTTCATGAGCGTCATGGCTTAGATGGGGCGCCATCTTTCATCCACCAGCCCATCAACAACTGCATATAATCATAATACAAGGGCAGGGTTTCCGGTTGCTTGAAGATATTGCGATAGGCAAGGCGATGGCCATCCATATACCAGTTGGGCACCAGATAATAACCATACCAGAGGATACGGTCCAGGGCCTTGCAGGCGGCCGTCAGCTCTTCCTGGGTCTTGGCATAGATGATCTTGTCCACCATGGCATCAACGGCCGGATCTTTAACCCCCGCCAGATTTTTTGAGCCCGGGATGTCCACAGATGCCGAATGCCAGTAATTCCGCTGTTCATTGCCCGGCGACACCGACTGGCCATAGACATGAACAATCATGTCAAAATCAAATTTCTGTTCGCGCTCGGTATAAAGCGCCGGGTCAATGGTGCGATATTCCGCCTGGATTCCCAGTTTCTTCAGGTTGCTGACATAAGGGGCCATCACCCGCTCAAACGAAGCGGAAGCCAGCAGGATCTCAAAGGTAAAGGGCTTACCCGTCTTATCTTTCAAGACACCGCCCTGAATCGTCCATCCCGCCTCACGCAGCAGCTCACCTGCCTTGCGCAGGTTTGTCCGCAGCCCTTCTTTTTCCGTGGTCACAGGCGGGGTCAGCGGCTTCTGAAAGACATCGGCCGGCAACTGTTTCCGAAACGGCTCCAGATATTCCAGCTCCAGGCCAACCGGCAGGCCGGTCGCGGCCAGCGGTGAATTGCTGAAAAAGGAATTGGCCCGGGTGTACTGATTGAAAAACAGCGATTTATTGGTCCATTCAAAGTCCAGGGCCAGACCCATCGCCTCCCTGACTTTAGGATCCTTAAAGAACGGCCGCCGGGTGTTCATCAGAAAACCCTGTATCCCGGCATTATTCTTATGGGGAAAGACCTTCTTGATCAGCGTCCCATCAGCAAAATGACCGCCTTCCATGTCCCGCGCCCATTGCTTGGCAATATTCACCGGCATGAAATCAAACTCGCCAGCCTTGAAGGCCTCAACCGCGACGATCTGATCCTTGTAATAGTTGATGGTAATGGTATCAAAATTAAACAACCCTTTCCTGATCGGATGACCTGCGGCCCAGTAATTCGGATTTCGTTTATAGGTGATCGATTTCCCCTGTTTGACATCAGCCACCACATAAGGCCCTGAACCAACCGGCGGCAGGAGGGCCGCATCCCCGTCCTTCTGCTCAAAACCATGCTTGCGGTAAAAACCGGCAGACATGATCGGAATCTGGGCCGCGATCATGTGCAACTCCCGGTTGGGTTTGGCAAAGACAAAACGAATCCGGTGCTGGTCAAGAATCTCCGCCTTCACAATATCCTGATAATAATAGGCATACGAAGGATGGGCTTGATCACTTTTCAGGGTCTCCAAAGAAAACTTGACGTCCTCGGGGGTGATGGGGCTGTTGTCGGAAAAACGGGCAGCCTCATTCAAGGTGAAGACCACGGACAGTTTATCCTTGGCCATCTCAATGTCTTTGGCAATCAGGCCATATTCGGCAAAGGGTTCATCAAGGCTGGCCACGGCCAGCGTTTCAAAGACAAAGGTATCCAGCCCCAGCGGCGGCGTGCCTTTCAGGGTAAAAGGATTCATTTTGTCAAAACTGCCCAGATCGTGCAGCACCAGCTGGCCGCCCTTGACTGCCTGGGCTGAGGTATAGTCAAACTGCTGAAAGTCAGACGGATATTTCAACTTGCCATCGATGGAGATCCCATGAGCGGCATATAGTGGCGACGCGAGACAACACAAAGACAACACAAAAAGAGACCAGACAGTACGGGACATAAGAGAATATTCCTTTCCAAGAGTAACGTCACCTCAGCAAAGAGAGTTGACGGTAGAGAGAGTATTATGCTATGGCAATAGTACCCTTTTTCGACTAATATGTCAGCCATTCTTCGGTCTTTGCTCTTCTTAAGAGTGAGGTTGTTTATATCATCAATACCATAATTATTTGCCAATCTGGAGCATCACGATGGGAAAAACCATAGCCACCAAGATATTTGACGCGCATCTGCGCGACACCCCGACCCCGGGCAATATGATCCTCGATATTGACGTGGTCATGTGTCATGAGATCACCACCCCTATCGCCATCATGGATCTGATGGAAAAAGGGATGGACCGGGTCTTTGACACTAGCAAGATCAAGGCGGTAATCGACCATGTGACCCCGGCCAAGGATTCCAAGACCGCCACCCAGGGCAAGATCATGCGTGACTGGGCGAAACGCCACCAGATCAAGGATTTCTTTGATGTGGGAGCCAACGGCGTCTGCCATGCCCTCTTCCCGGAAAAAGGGTTCATCCGTCCCGGCTACACGGTCATCATGGGTGACTCCCACACCTGCACCCATGGGGCCTTCGGCGCTTTTGCCGCCGGTGTCGGCACCACGGATCTTGAGGTCGGCATCCTCAAAGGTGTCTGCTCCTTCCGCGCCCCGGAGACCATGCGTGTCGTGCTCACAGGCAAACTTTCATCCGGGGTAACCGCCAAGGATGTTATCCTCGCCGTGATCAAAAGACTCACCGTCAATGGGGCCACGGATAAGGTCATCGAGTTTGTCGGTCCGGTGGTTGATGCCATGACCATGGCCGCCCGCATGACCCTGTGCAATATGGCAGTCGAGGCCGGGGCCACCAGCGGCCTCTGTCTGCCCGACCAGGTGACGGCCGAATACCTGTGGCCCTTCATCAAAGATCAATATTCATCCCTTGAGGTGGCGGTCGCCGATTTCCGCAAATGGCATTCCGATCCTGACGCCCATTATGTGGAGACCATTGAACTCGAAGTCTCCACCCTGGCGCCCCAGGTAACATTTGGCTTTAAACCGGATCAGGTCAAGGATGTCAGTGAGCTGGAAGGGACACCTGTTGATCAGATCTACATCGGATCCTGCACCAATGGCCGCATCGAAGATCTCCGCGATGCAGCCGAGATTCTTGCCGGAAAAACACTGGCCGTTGGGGTACGCGGGGTTGTCACCCCGGCCACGCCTGCCATCTATTCCCAGGCACTCGATGAAGGGATCATCAAGATCTTCATGGATGCAGGATTTTGTGTCCTCAATCCCACCTGTGGCGCCTGCCTGGGGATGAGCTGCGGGGTCCTGGCCGCGGGCGAGGTCTGCGCCTCCACCACCAACCGCAATTTTAATGGCCGGATGGGCAAGGGCGGCATGGTCCACCTCATGAGTCCTTACTCCGCGGCGGCTGCCGCCGTCACTGGGACCATCACTGATCCAAGAAAATTCTTAAACAATAATTAGCAAATAATCTCAATTTGTTACAAGAGGAAACTCCATGAAAACATTTGGCGGTCCAGCCATATTGCTGGACAGAAGCGATATCAATACCGACGAAATCATCCCGGCCAAGTATCTCACCGAAATCACCAAGGTCGCGCTCAAACCCCACCTCCTCGAAGATCTGCTGCTGGACGGCAAGCCCTTTGATTCCCAGTCCCCTGCCATGCAGCAGGCAAGAGTGGTAATCACCCGCGCCAATTTCGGCTGCGGCTCATCAAGGGAACACGCGGTCTGGGCCTTTGAGGTGAACGATATCAACATCGTCATCGCCGAGAGCTTTGCCCGGATCTTCCGGCAGAACATGTTCAACTGCGGCATCCTGGCCATCGAATTGCCAGCGGCCGATATCGAGCAAATCTTCAAGATGCGGGGCGAACTCACTATCGAGGTTGACCTCGATAAAACCGAGATGACCACCCGCTCCAGCGACCCGGCCCAGGCCCCCATAACCTGCTCGTTTCAAATGAATCCCTTTGACCGGGATCTGGTCGCGGCGGGTGGCTGGCTGGCCTATGCCGACAAAAAGTTTTAAAGACTGAAGGTTAAAGACCGAAGACTGACGGGTCTTTAACCTTCAAACTAAGTACCTTCAGCCTTCAGTCTAAATACCTGCAGTCAACCACAATATGACCAGATCAAATTTTCTCATCGCAATTGCCATCACCATGATCTCCATCCTGTTCTGGGCGCTTCTTAACCGTCCGGAACAGGCGCCGCCATGGCCGACGCAGATCCAGGGATTTTCGTTTTCGCCCATGCGGGAAAACCATAACCCCATCGAACACATCCTGCCCAATGCCGAGGAGATTGAGGAGGATCTGGCCCTGCTGGCAAACACCACCCATGCCGTGCGCACCTATATGTTGGAAGGCGACCTGGTCAAGGTTCCCGCCCTGGCCCAGAAATACAACCTGAATGTGACGCTGGGCGCTTGGCTGAACGCTGATCCTAAGGCCAATGAGATCGAGATAAAAAAACTTATCAAAACAACCCAGGACAATTATCGAAATGTAGTGCGGGTTATAGTCGGCAATGAGTCAATCCTGCGTGGCGAACTGACAGTCAAGCAGGTTGGCGAGTATCTGGATCAGGTACGGGATGCCGTAAATGTGCCGGTGAGTACCGCCGAGACCTGGGATGTGTGGCTGGCCCATCCGGAACTGGCTGAGCATGTCGATTATGTCGCCGTCCACATTCTTCCTTACTGGGATGGGGTTGAGCTCGATCAGGCCGTTGATCATGTCGTTCTCACCATGAACAAACTGAAAAACAAATTCCCCGGCAAAGAGGTCATTATCGGCGAGGTAGGCTGGCCCAGCAATGCCCGCACCCACAAATTATCCGTCGCCTCTCCGGCCAATCAGGCGACCTTTCTGCGCCGCTTTCTGCATCAGGCGGAACAGAAAAAATACGTCTACTATATCATGGAGGCCTTTGATCAGCCATGGAAGAGGACAAGCGAGGGTTCAGTCGGCGCCTACTGGGGGGTTTATGACGTCCAGCGGCATCCTAAATTCGCCTTCAGTGCCCCTATTGTCGGCATACCGGAATGGCGGACCTTGGCCGCGATCTCAATTGTCATCGGCATCATCACCTTTGCCATGCTCCTTATTGACAGCAAAACCTTACAGAATCGAGGCCGCAGCTTTCTCGCCATCGTCGCCTTTTTTGCGGCGACGGCCGCCGTCTGGATTATTTATACTTATTATAACCAATACATGACGATTTCCGCCATTATTGTCGGCGTCCTCATGATCATCGGGATCATTGGCGTTTCTCTGGTTCTGCTCGCCGAGGCCCATGAATGGGCAGAGGCCATCTGGCTGCAAAAATGGCGACGGTCATTCACGCCGATAGAAGTGACTGATGAGGAACTGCCCATGGTGTCGGTGCATGTCCCGGCCTACAATGAGCCACCGGAGATGATGATCGAGACCCTCAATTCCCTGGCGCACCTTGACTACCCCCATTACGAAGTCATTATCATTGACAACAACACCAAGGATCCCGCCATCTGGCAACCGGTTGAGGCCCATTGCGCCACCTTAAATGCCACATTGAACGCCACAGCAAGCCCCCGGTTCCGCTTTTTTCACCAGGACCCCCTGGCCGGATTCAAGGCCGGCGCCCTCAACTTTGCCATGGCCCAGACCGCGCCCGAGGCAGTGGTCATCGCCGTTATCGACAGCGACTATCAGGTATCCCCTCGCTGGCTGCGTGACCTGACCCCTCAGTTCGCACGCCCCGAGGTGGCCATTGTCCAGGCGCCCCAGGATTATCACGATGACAAGGAAAACCTGTTCAAGGCCATGTGTTATGCCGAGTACCGGGGATTTTTCTATATCGGGATGCAGACCCGTAATGAACGCAATGCCATTATCCAGCACGGCACCATGACCATGGTGCGGAAATCGGCGCTTGAAGAGGTGGGTGGCTGGTCGGAATGGTGTATCACCGAAGATGCGGAACTGGGACTGAAGATCTTTGAGAAGGGATACGAGGCAACCTATATTGCCAAGAGTTACGGCCAGGGCGTGATGCCGGACACCTTTATTGACTTCAAAAAACAGCGTTTTCGCTGGGCCTACGGAGCAGTCCAGGTCATGCGCCACCACTTCGGCATCCTTTTTCTGGGGCTTGGCAAGACCAAACTGACCGCCGGACAACGGTATCACTTTGTTGCCGGCTGGCTGCCCTGGATGGCCGACAGTCTGAACATGCTCTTCACCCTCGCCGCCGTTGGCTGGTCAATCGCCATGATTGTCAATCCCTTGAAATTTGACCCGCCCATGGTGATCCTCTCATCCCTGCCCCTGATGCTTTTTTCCTTTAAAATGGCAAAGATGATTCATCTCTACCGCATCAGGGTCGGCGCCACCATCACCGAGACAATCGCCTCGGCCATGGCCGGTCTGGCACTCTCCCACACCATCTCCATGGCCATCCTACAGGGGGTCTTCACCCGCAGTAAACCCTTTTTCCGAACCCCGAAAATGGAACAGGCCCACGCCCTGCGCCGGGCCCTGCTCTCAGCCCGTGAAGAAGGGCTGATCATGCTGGCCTTATGGTTGTCGGCCTACGGAGTAACGGTAAAACAAGGGGTTGAGAACTCTGATCTTATGGTCTGGATCGTGGTTCTGCTGATCCTGTCCATCCCCTATCTGGCGGCCGTTTTCGTCTCCCTGATTAGTGGCTTCAGCCGACTGCCCAGTTCCCTGATCGCAAACAGGGATAAGAGATAAAGAATAGTCCGTAACCTATAAATTTCTGGTTTCCATGTGGCGTATGGGAACCGGATAAAGCGAAGTTACTTTTTTACAATAAAGATCGGACCCCCGGTTGTGGTGCTGAATAGGTACAAAGGATCAAATCAGCAAATGACCGACATCATCATCGCGGACGCGACCGCACTAAAAACACCCGGCCGTAGCTGGAGTAATCCCGGTTGAGCCAGTCCTCGCCGCCGAAGCCGAAGCCGAAGAACCACGCCGACGACGAATCGCGAGGTTCAGCCCAAACCCACATACCGATAGTCTCAAAGGCCGGATCCATATTTCGTTCGCCAACACCCTGCTGATATAGTCCCTTCAACTCCGACTTGGTCGGCATGCGCCAGCCTCCGCCTGCCACCGTACACGCGGCCACCAACTGCTCGGCCTGGGTATAATTGGTGTCTTTATCCGGCCCCACCACCCACGTCAGGCCGGTCTGGCTATCGACAATCATCCCTTCCGCAGAAACCTCAAAACGAATTTGCATGGGATGGGGCAAGACGGCAATCTCTCCCTGCGGGGCACTATCCACCTTCATTTCCACCTTAGTGGTCCATTTGTCGGACCAAGGTTTGAGCACATACGCGGATGAGGGGAACAAGCCTTTTAACGCAAACGACCCATCCGCGCCCGTCACCGCCTCAAACTGTTCATAACCCTTGATCGGCTGCACCTGGGTCGCCGTAATCTTCACCCCGGCCAACGGCTTGTTGTTTCCGTCCACCAGCTTTCCTTCCACCGATGATGACTTGCTGCCTTTACAGGCGGCAATACCCATCG
>CAITDH010000305.1 GCA_903891045.1 uncultured Desulfobulbaceae bacterium
ATACGCTGCATCCCCCAGGCCGGGGTCCACTCCACCTTCTCGATCTCGGCCAGGGCCTTGGCACGCAGGTCATTCTGGTCCATGGAGATAAACCACTGGGGCGTGGCCCGATAGATAACCGGTTTCTTGCATCGCCAGCAATGGGGATAACTGTGGCTGATGGTGCCCTCATGGAGCAAGATACCTGCAGCCCGCATATCGCTATTGATCACCTTATTGACCGCTGGCACCTGCTGGCCCTGATATTGTCCGGCCTCCGCGGTATAACAGCCTTCACTGTCAACCGGCGACAGGACCTCCAGGCCATAGCGCAGCCCGGTCAGATAATCGTCAGCGCCATGGCCTGGGGCCGTGTGGACACAGCCGGTACCGGCCTCGGCCGTCACATAGTCGGCCAGGACCATCAGGGAATTACGATCCAGAAAAGGATGGCGACAGTTCCTCCGCTCAAGACCACGCGCTGAAAAGGTTGCAGCAATAGTATAATCAGCAACCCCCAGCTCGGCCATCACCTTGGGTACCAGATCCTGGGCCAGAATCAGTATCTCTCCCTGAACGGCCACAGCGGCATAGACGAAATCCGGATGAAAGGCCACGGCCATATTGGCCGGCAGGGTCCAGGGGGTGGTCGTCCAGATCACCACCGAGACCTTGGCACCGCCAAGCGCTGGATCAATATCCGTGAGATCTTCCACCACCGGGAATTTCACATAGATGGATGGCGAGGTGTGATCATAATATTCGACCTCAGCCTCAGCCAAGGCCGTAGTACAGGTGGAACACCAGAAAACCGGTTTCTTGTTGCGAACCACCACCCCTGAGAGCAGAAAGCGGTTAAACTCCCTGGCAATGACCGCCTCATAGCCATAATTCATGGTCAGATAGGGCTTGTCCCAATCACCCAGGACACCAAGGCGCTTAAACTCGGCCTTCTGGGTCTTGACCCACTTCTCCGCATACTTACGGCAGGCACCCCGCTTGGACAGTTTGGGGATCTCTTTTTTCTTTTCGCCCAGCTCCTTGTCCACATTGTGCTCAATGGGCAGGCCATGACAATCCCAACCGGGGATATACGGGGCCTGAAAACCAGCCATCCGCCGGGATTTGAGGATAATATCCTTTAAAATTTTATTAAAAGCAGTTCCCAGATGGATATGACCGTTGGCATAGGGAGGGCCGTCATGCAGCACATAAAGGGGCTTATTCCGTCCCTGTTCCTGTAACTGTCCGTACAGGTCTTCCTTCTCCCAACGCTTCAATAATTGCGGCTCTTTCTGGGGCAGATTGGCCTTCATGTTGAAGCTCGTCTGGGGCAGATTCAGGGTATCCCTGTAATCCATGGTGTTCTCCTTTTTCAACAAGGCATGGCTTGTGAACAAATGAAAGTAAAATAATTAAAGCGCAGCAATCACAACAAGGAACAAACTGACTTTTTGCAAGGTACTCCCCTGTTCCTTTTTATATAAAACCTATAAAAATAACAACTGCGTATCAAGTTGCAAGGGGAAAGTAAGCCGTTGTCAAAATCATGCCATCATCGGGATGGCAAAAACGGCATAAGGAGCCGTAACGAAATAGTTAGAAAGATAATGGTTATTTCGTAACGGCTCCTAAGAATCAGCCACGGAAAGCACCTTTAATTTGACATAAAGTGTGGCCTTCATTATATGAAAGAGAGAAGCAACTTTCCAACTCTTTTTCCTGAGCATAAATTCAAGCTGCCAACAACTCAAGATAAACGATGACAAAAGTAATAGCCATGGCTGGGAAAGGCGGGACCGGCAAAACAACCACATCCGCCCTGTTAACCCGATACCTCCTGCAAAAGAAGATGACCCCTCTTCTTTTGGTCGATGCCGATGCCAACGCCAACCTCAACGAACTGCTCGGTGTCGAGGTCGGCCTCACCCTGGGCAAGATCAGAAAAGAGCTGAAGGGAGAACTGCCTCCGAACATGAGCCGTGATCAGTTCATGGAGCTGAAAATCCACCAGGC
>CAITDH010000306.1 GCA_903891045.1 uncultured Desulfobulbaceae bacterium
TGAACCATCAGCAGTTAACAAGAATATTTGAATCGGGAGCAACGGATGATCCCTTAGATGAAATCCTTACCCTGGTCACCCTGATCCGGCCCACCTTCGACACTCTTCTGCTCCGAAAACTGCACCATGATACCGCACGACTCTTTGCCGGAACCTATCCAGGATTTCGTGCCAGTAATACCCAATACCATAACCTCAAGCATACCTACAGCGTAACCCTGGCCACAGCAAGGCTCTTGCATGGCCTGTGCACTCACCACCAGGATATTTCCATTCAGGTCATAAAACAGGCCTTATACAGCGCTTATTTTCATGATACCGGTCTGCTCATGAAAACTTCAGACCAGGCTCTCTCAGGAGCAATCTATACTCAAAATCATGAGGAGCGTTCCATAACGGTTATGACGCAATATCTTGAGAGCAACAATCTTTCTCAGACCTTTATTCAGGAATGTACCGCTGTCATCAAATGCACCGATCTAACCCTTAACCCGGAAGATATCACCTTTCCATCACCGGCATCAAAACTCGCTGGATACATACTAGGCTCCGCTGATATCCTGGCCCAAATGGCCGACCGATGCTACCTTGAACGTTTGCCTTTTTTATTTCAGGAACACAAAGATGGTGGACTCAAGGCCCACGACTCAGCTATTGAACTCATCCAAGACACCACTTCTTTTTATCACAACATTGTTACCATAAGACTAGAAAAGACGTTCACCAATACAGCACAGGCCATGCAAGCACATTTTCACACGCGATGGCAGATCAATGACAATCTCTATTACACCAATATCGGCAACAATCTTGGCTATCTCTCAAAAATTCTTCACACATGCGAAAATAAAATGGAGTGCCTCGAGACCTTTCTTAAAAGGAACCCAACACCCTGATGCACCCTCTCTGGCCAAGCACTTAAACAGATCAGAACATCAGGGAATCAAAAGAACTCACGCAGCATCGCAAACCGTACTTATGTTTTTTATAAAAGGGGTAGTCGGTTAGCTCCACCTGACTAACTGTTCCAGTTATATCCTTTAGTTACGTAGTTCTCGGTAACTGGTCCAGTAGCAACTGCCCGCTCAAGCAGTCTTCTGAAAACGAGACCACGGCTCCGAGATGCGCGTCTGTTGAATCTGAAAGTGAACTCCTCCAGATAAGACTGAAGGTGTTCAGGAACTACAGATCCTTGCTGTGTGCCGAGAATCCAGCGCTTTAACAGACTTAAGACACGATGCACATCCGGCAGCATGGACACATAAGCAGGATCGCCTGAAGAAGATTGCACAGTGACTTTTCGAGTGAACCCGTAAACTGAGAGAGCCCATTGTTCCGCTCCATCCATCGCTGTGAATAACAGAGCCTGGGGCGGTTACGTCGCACACAAACGGCAGCAAGCTGGCACCGAAAGCATCGGGTATGTGGCGCATTCGTACGCGACCAAAACATGAGGTTTCCTTTATCTCTACGGCAATTGCCACGATACTTTTAATAGCGCCACGGCCTCGTTTGCTGCCCTGCTGGCCGCCACCGATGAAGGTTTCATCAACTTCAATGTTGCCAGAAAGCTGTTTGCGTTCGGCATCGACCATGGCCACACGAAATCGCTGTAACATGGTCGACGTAACTCGATATTTCGTTCCCAGCGTGCGCTCCAGCGTTTTGGCAGACATGCCGTTTTGGCTGTGCTCACATGCCACGCGGCCTCAAACCAGGTTGTCAGTGGTGTCCGTGTCTTATCAAAGATCGTCCCTGTAGTGACTGATGTTTGATGGCGGCAAAACTGGCAAGTGAGGCGGCCACGGCTTGTTTGCCAAGGGGCAGAAATATTCTGCAGGCTGGACAGACGAACCCTTCTGGCCAACGTAATTTTGCCAGATAGGCTGAGCAAGCTGCGTCGTCAGGAAACATTTCAACAAAGCTGCGATAGGTATCCGGGTAGTCAAGTCCTGGCTTAAGCGGTATTGGTTTCACGGCACCTCCTTCTCGGGAGAAATTTACCGTGGAATTACACCTCAGGTGGAGCTAACCGACTACCCCCTTTTTATAATTACGACTTCCGGCGATGTTTAACCGGCAGAATTTTCATCTGTTCCCGGTATTTAGCTACGGTACGCCTGGCAATCTGGACATTGGTCTCGGCAAGTTTTTTGGAAAGGGCATCATCGCTGAGCGGTTTATGCGGATCCTCATCCTTGATCAGTTTACGAATCCGTTCCCGGATAGATTCAGCGGCCAAGGGATCTTCACCCTCTCTTGGAATAGAGGTGGAAAAGAAATATTTCAGTTCATAAATGCCCTGCGAAGTATGGACATATTTGTTAGAGGTGACCCGGCTGATTGTGGATTCATGCATCCCGATATCTTCGGCCACATCCCGGAGAATGAGGGGTTTAAGCCGGGTAGGACCATATTCAAAAAAGTCATGCTGAAAACGCAGGATACTCTCCATGACCTTGAAGATGGTGCGCTGTCTCTGGTGGAGAGACTTAAGAAACCATTCAGCATCCTTGAGTTTTTCCTTGATATAGGCGCGTGAATCCTTCTGCATGGCGGCGTTACTCTGAAGCAGCTCCTGGTAATGCGAGGAAAGCTTAAGCTGAGGCAGATCATCATCATTAAGCCGTACCACATACTGACCATCAAGCTTTTTCACATAAACATCAGGAACGATGTAATTGGTGCTTTCTTCCGCATAAGGCAGCCCAGGATAGGGGGTGAGCTCGGAGGTGATAAAATCGATAGCCTTGATAATCTCTGGCTTTTTTCGTCCGGTTGCCTTGGCAATGGCCGCATAATTACTGGTCTGGAGGTGATCGAGATGATGGAGGACGATCTCGGCGGCCAGAGAATTCCCTTGGCCTTTCCGTTCAAGCTGGAGGAAAAGCGATTCACTGACATTTCTGGCGGCAATCCCTGGCGGGTCAAGATCCTGAATAAGCTCAAGAACATAATCGGCCGCGTCCTGATCACAACCTGTCTCCTCCATAATCTCCGGCAGATCAACTTCAAGAAAGCCGTAACGGTTAAGATTGCCAACGATAAAAAGAGCAATATCCCACTCTTCTGAGTCAAGATCACTGTGGACCAATTGCCACTGGAGATAGGCGGAGAGTCCAGGCTTCTGCGAGATAAAATCAAACTGACTGGGGGCATCGGCCGCTGGGGTCTCGTGGGAAAAGGAGAAATTATCGTCAAAATTATTGGCATAATCCTCCCAGTTGGTCTCTGGAATGGTATCTGCTGCTCTGACAGGTTCGGTAAAATCAGTTTCCTGACCAACACCCGGCACTTCTTCGACCGCTGAAAGGCTCTGGGGATTACTAAACTCTTCCTGAATACTGAAATCTTCCTCCAGGGCTGGATTCTGTTCCAGCTCGGCCTGCAGGGCGTTACTCAGTTCCAGACGATTGAGCTGCAACAGCCTGATTGCCTGACGCAACTGTTGAGTCATCACCAGTTTCTGGGTCAGCTTGAGCTGTTGTCTCAGTTCCAGGGCCATGATGTCGTTTACATGCTGAAGTTTTCGCCCAAATACATTTTCCTGGCAACTTCACTGGCGATAATATCATCGGCCACGCCACTGGTAAGAATCTGCCCGGAGTTCATGATATAGGCAAAGTCACAGACCTGCAGGGTCTCACGGACGTTATGGTCAGAGATCAGGACACCGATACCTTTATCTTTCAAGCCGAGAATAATCTTCTGCAAATCGGCAACTGCCAATGGATCGATACCGGCGAAGGGTTCATCCAGCAGGATAAAATTTGGGCGGGTAGACAAGGCCCGCATGATCTCTACCCGCCGTCGCTCACCACCTGATAGGGCATGACCCTTATTATGGCGCAGGTATTCAATTTTCAGATCTGCCATCAGTTCATTAATCCGGTTATTGATCTCATTTCTGGACAGGCCGAGCGGTTCAAGAATAATACGGACGTTTTCTTCAACAGTCAGCTTTTTAAAAACAGATGATTCCTGGGCAAGATAGGAGATACCCTTCAAGGCCCGCTTGTGGATAGGAAGAGCGGTGATATCCTCACCATTGAGCAACACCTGCCCACTGTCTGGCCGGATAAATCCGGCAATGGTATAAAATGACGTGGTCTTGCCCGCACCGTTTGGACCAAGCAGACCAACCACAATACCGGTATTCACCTGCAGGCTGACGCCATCGACCACGGTACGGTCACGATAGCGTTTGACGATTTTATGAGTTTCAAGCTGGGCCATGGGGGAATGCCTAATCAAATATTATTTAGGAATGATAATAGCATTGACCCGTCCACCTTTTTTGCCTGAAGGAATAGATACATTGGCAGGAACAACCTCGGAGCGACCTTCATCCAGGTAATAAACAATGGTCTCGCCAAACACCTGATTTTTCCCCTGCCAAGCTTTAGCCCCTCCTGAAAGGATAACCTTTCTTTCCGAAGCAAGATAGTCCATTTTATCCCCAATGCCAAGCCAGTCACCTTTGGTAACCTCTACATTGCCCACACAAAGAATTTTTTCAACCTCCTGCCCGCTCCCCTTGCTTGCTTGACTGTAATAAACGGTCATCTCATTTGAGTTGATCTTCACGTCCGCCTGAGTGGCATGGACATTACCAAAGAACAGGACACTATTCTTTGGCTCGAGCGAAACCATCCGGTCGGCCTCGATGTTAATAGGGGACTTATTGATAATGGCGTTATCGGCAGACCATACAGGAGCAGCTATGAACAACAAGACATGGACAAAAAGTCGAATACTGGCGAGAGGAAAAAGACGCATAAGGGGACTCCTGTTCAGATTGAAATTTATAAAAACATTAAAAACTTAATGCAATTATTGAGCCCATGATACTCGGAGGTAGATAAATTGTAAAGGAGCGGGATAGCAAAAGGTGGTCGATCTGACGGAAAGGTGGTAGCATTGCTTGCAATATGGCAACATACAGATACGAATAATCTTGCCATGTGGCAGTTATATAAGTATAAAATATGATGGATTTAAGGAATATACCCTTCATCATATAAGAACTGACAACAGAATAATCTTTGTGACATTCCTTTATTTTTACAGAAAACGATTAACACTCTGAACAAAGGAGCACTTTCATGAAAAGGAAATTTTGGAGCAAAATAGGAGTCAGTACACTGATTTTCGGTCTTTTCGTCTTAGCCTTCAACATCTTCAATAAATCCCCTGACATGACCACGCTCCTACTGCCACCGGTGCAGACCTCTGTAACGGCTCAAGAACTACTGGACACCGTCATTCTCGTCCATTTTGAGGTAGCTGTGCAGGAGAAGGAGCATCTGGCCCATGCCGCTTTTTCCATTGACAACAACAGCAATCACAACATAAAAAACATTGAAATTCTTTGCACACTTATGGATAATGCCGGAACTGAACAAGGTCGAGAAAAATGGGTCATTTATGATACCATCAAGGCCCACGCCAATGGGATTTTCTCTTCCACCTCAAAAAAATATGTAAGTAATAGGGCCTCTGCCTCGCAATGCCAGATTGTGGATATGGATAGAGCACAATCACCGTTTATCGCCATACACCGTGGCAGTCCGGCAGGATCAGGTCATGGCAGCAGCGAGGAAACACAGGGCACCCCTGGTAGCATGCATCACTAATACTAATAAAACCCTGGGAAAACGAACCGGTCACTTACAAAAAATTATTAACGTAAAGCATAAGAAGCCGTTACGAAATAACTTGTCTCTTTATAACTATTTCATTACGGCTTCTTATGCCGCTCTGGCCATTCAGGTGGTCATGTTATTTGTATATAGCGGTTCACCCCCGTTACGATACTCTACAAACAAGGTTAAGGATGACTGACGAAATAGATTTTGATGCAATTTTAGGCAAGTATCACTCTGATCCTTATGATTATGTAGAGATCTGCGCAACGCATACCGGCCGTGTAAGTTTCAAGGTCGCGGAAGGAAGTAATGTCAATTCACCAAGTGGCGAATGGTTGCATATTCCCGGTAGCCCACTTTTTGAAATTACCAGGGAACGAAACCCAAAACTTGTAACCGCAAAGACCAATGGGACGATCTCTTCTGTGCGCACGGAACTTGAAGGGCAGTTTGTAGAGGCAGGAGAAAGACTGCTAACTATCCGTCACCCGCTGAAAAAGAAAGAGGTTATTGAAGGCATCCTTAAAAAGGTTCTATATCTTTTCCCGGCACCGGAAAGGGCAAAATATTTTTTCTCCCTTGATATTCAATCGCGAATTGAGAAAAATGGGGCAAAAGCACTCACCGTTAAACCCGGTGATGAAATCATCATCATGTCATTGATGAAACGTGATACCCCTATTTATTATACCGGTGAAACTGGCGTCATCCATTCGATTTACTTCACCCCTGGGGCCTCAGTCGATCAGGGGCAACCACTGATCGGCATCTGCGCCTCAGACAAATTGCCCCTGATTCAGAAAATCATTACTAGGGTTAAGGCGGACTGGGACAAGTTAATTGAACCAGCCCATCTCGAAGATTAGGAACCGTAACAAAACGACCATTATTTTGCCACCCCATTTCATTATGGCTTCTTATGCCAGTGACTGGCTTCCAATAGTTCGGCTTATTATTAAACAACGATTAAGCATTTGGGGTGACGAGGAATTATCATAAAACCTTGTCACCCCCAGATTCCTTGACAGCTTATCTCTTATACTGAAATTCTTCTTTGTGCCACTTCCATGATGGCAATAAATTGCCCGACCCCTGCCTCTTTGCAGGAATATCTCTGGAAGCATGAATTACCTAACCGCCTACAGAAGCCCCAGCCCCCCTCGCCTGAAAAAATTATCCGTTATGGGGCCATTATCGGCTCAGTGATTCATTGCCATTCTTCAATGGGCCGAACCATGGACCAAGCCCGCCAACATATTATCAATCTTGAGGAAGCGGGCAGTTCGGCAGCCAGCGGCACCGTGATTCTTGCCGACACGCTGATGCACTCAAAAGGCAGATTTTCCCGAACCTGGCACGCCCCAACAGGTGGACTCTGGGGTTGTGTAATTTTGGCTAACACCTTCATGCCCCGGGCCAGAACTCTCTTACCCCTTACTCTTGGAGTTGCTTGTTGCGAGGCCGTTCGCGATCTGGGCGCCCAAAATGCCTATGTGCGCTGGGTCAATGATGTAATGGTTTCGGGACAAAAACTCGGCGGCTTTCTGGTGGAAAGTTTTTGCACACCCCGATATGGTGAGGAATACCATCTACTTGGTTTTGGTATCAACATCAACAACAACTGTTTTCCTGACACCCTGACCAATATGGCGGTATCACTAAGCCATACCTTGGGACACCCTGTCAATCTTCTTGACTTTACCCTGTCATTTTTAGCAAAGATGACCTGGAACATAGGGCTCCTCTGTTACGAAGAAGAACAAGACCTGCACAGTGATTATTCTTGGGAAAATTTGGAAGGGCAGAAAGATCATCTTCTGCTTGAGCAGTGGAAAAATTTATCGGACACCCTGGGAAGACGAGTACTCTATGGTTATGATATCCAGAAAAAACCACAATACGAGGCGAAAGTAACGGGAATCAGGCAAGATGGGGCCATTATCATGCGACTTGACGATGGCAATCAAATTGTTGAACATAGTGGGGAGCTACAATATCTGTGAACTTCACTGTCCTATCCCTTGCCATCAACCTTCCCAGTGAGCATCACTGAGCAATTTCAAAGAGCAGATCTCTCGCTGCAACAGATGCCGTCCATAATGATACAAAAGAGAAAGGGCCTCATGAAGACCGGGCCCGGATAAATGCAGGCGATGCAAACGATCCAGGGGCTGATTCTGGGCTGATGCCAGGATCTTGATCGTACCCTGAGAAAGAGGCAGAACTGGCGCCTGCCCCCGTTCTGTCTGACAACATCGGCAGACAATACTCCCAGCCCGGCTATCAAAGCCATAGCCTTGGAGGTCGCCAAATGGCTGATTGCAGCGCAGACAGGAGCTGAGATCGGGCCGATAGCCTATCTGCTCAAAAAATTTTATTTGAAACAAGGCCAGAACGGTCATGGCTGGTCGCCCAGTCTCCAGCGCCTGCAACCCCCAATGCAGAAGAGAAAAAAAGCCATCGTCACCATCAAGGTCACGGGTTGCCGCAAGGGTCAATTCGCGAATAACTGTGGCCACCATATAGAGAGACATGCTCTGTCGAAGACGGATAAAACTTTCGAGCAGTTCCGCCTCAACAATGAAGACCAGATTGCCGTACCGTGGCTCCGTATAGCGAATGAAGAGGAGACTAAAGAGCTCAAGCTTGTTGACAAAGCGTTTTTGGCTCCGTTTTGCCCCCTTGGCAATACCCGTCACCCTCCCAATATCTCGGCAGTAAAAAGTGACTATTTGATCCGACTCACCATGATCCTGACAGTCAAGAACAATCGCGGCAGACTCTTTACCAAGTTCGGACATGAGACAATAACTACTCAGATTCTAAGGCGCCATTCGCCCCTGCGTACCCGCCCAGAGCTGCACGCTCGCCTCTCAGACCAAGCCTTACACGCTTACAGCCTGTTAATATATGAGGCCTCTTTAATTTTTTTAACCCAGGCCTCAAATTCTTTTTTCAATTTTTCTTCATACAATGTTTTTTTGATCTCTTCTTTCACCGATTCATATGGGGCCTGAAACACAACTCCCCCTTCCTGACTGGAAAGAAGTTTAAAAAACTGATATCCGTCAGGCGTCTCGACAATCTTGCTTACCTGACCAGGTTTAAGGGGAGAGATAGCCGTCCACATATAATCTGCCATTTCCTCTTTTTGGAATGTTCCGATATTTCCACCATCTGCAGCCGAAGGAAGTTCAGAAAACTTCTTGGCAAGCGTTGAAAAATCCTGGCCACTTTCCACCAGACTACGCACTCGCTCTGCCTTTTTTTTGACATCCGATTTTACGGCTGCATCTACCTTATCAAGATTCTTTGGATCTTTTTTCAAGACAAAACCCATTTGCAGAAGATAATAGCCGCCTTGCTCCACGCGTTTAGTGTAACGGGTATCATAATAATCAAGAATCATGTCATCGGTAATGATAATCTTTGAACGCACCTCATAATTCAAAAGCTTGCTCTGCAGGATTTGATTCCTTAAATTATCCCGATAGGTCTCCTCTGTCATGCCCATAGTGCTTAATTGATCACGAAACTGTTCAGGAGTCATATTATTAGTTGCGATCATCTGTTTGAACGCGGCATCAAGTTCTGCATCAGGAACCGTTACCTTCTGTTTTACCGCTTCCTGGGCAATAAGCTTTTTATCAATAAGTCCATTAAGCACTTCTTCTCTGGCACGCCTGAGGGCCGCAGACAGCTCTTCGGTCGGAGCCTGTTCCGTTATTTTCTGAAAGAAGCCTCGCCCTTCTTCATTGACTTCCGACATAGTGACGACATCATCATTCACAACCGCGACAACCCGATCAACCAGTTCAGCAAGGCAATTCCCTGGAAGAGCAAGGATAAGGACAAGCAGAATAGTTGCTCCAGAAAAAGACAAAAAACGTGTCGCAACAGCAGATAAAATATTCATGGGGGCACCTTAAAAATCCGGGGAAGAGAAAATAAAATTGCACACAACAACCCTTAAACCGTCATCCAAGGACAATATGAAAGAACCGTTCAGTAATAATCTGGACGAGATGCAAGATGTTCAGACTCACACCAAATAGGGCCTAACCTTACAATGACAGGAATGACATAAAGCACCAGGGAGAAACGACCAAACAAGCATTGCTCACTCCTTAACGATACCTGACTCTTTTTTCAGCAAATGAATGTACCATAAAATTTATTTTGCCACATCATGTTATATGGCTCTTAATGAAACTCAGCTATTTTGACAGGAACGTGAGCCAAGCATGCGTTGAGTAATCTCAGTGGCAATTCTGGTTCCCAGAACCTGCGATTAAATCGATAACAAAACTCGTCCAGATATTCCTGGAGATAA
>CAITDH010000307.1 GCA_903891045.1 uncultured Desulfobulbaceae bacterium
AGTCTGGTAGCGCACTTGGCTGGGGGCCAAGTGGCCGGAGGTTCAAATCCTCTCACCCCGACCAGTAAATTCAAGGAGTTACGGTGTTTTCGTAGCTCCTTTTTTTATGTCTTTTTCTGGCGTGATACAAAACGTGATACAAAAACGTCGCTGCTTGGAATAAAGAATTTCTTCTTTTTGTACTCTGAAAACTCCGACAATTCCAGCCAAGAAATTAAAAAAACCAGGCCGGAAGGCGAGGGGTAACATTAGAGAAGGATATGCAACAATTAAATATCTTTCTGTCTCTCTTTATCCTTAGCCTTAGATTCCTTTGACATCCTGGTTGATTGCAAGATCAATTCAGAAGTGCTGGCCTCACTAACTATCCTCCTGAGGACAAGCCCCCCATTATCTCCAGTTAATTGCGAATTCCACACCAATCCGATCACCGATTCCACGGTAAACCGATCAGTGATTCCATTTCATTCCGATCAGTGATTCCACGCCAATCCGATCACTCAAATCAGGGGGTAGCGACGCATAGAAACAATTGGTAGAAGGGGCCTTTTTTGAACTGAGTTTCAAAGGAGGTTCCATGCCGAAAGAGAGGTTATCTATGCGAAAGATCCGAGAGGTTATGCGGCTCAAGTATGAGCTTTGTCGCAGTAACCGTGACATATCCCGTAGTTGCGATATGGGCTGCAGTACAGTGAGTGATTATCTGAAACGAGTCAGGATGGCTGGTTTAACCTGGCCATTGTCTGATAACCAAAGCGACAGTTTCCTTGAGCGCGCACTTTTTCCACCCCCAACTCCACCTGGCAGTTCCTGCCTGATTCCTGACTTTTCCGAGATCCATACTGAGCTGCAGAAGCGGCGTGGCGTGACCCTGAACCTTTTGTGGCAGGAATACAAGGAGCAACATCCCGACGGATACCAGTACAGCTGGTTTTGTCAGAACTACCGGGACTGGTCCGGCCGCTTAGATGTGACCATGCGTCATGAGCATCGTGCCGGTGAAAAGCTCTTTGTCGATTATGCCGGTCAAACGGTTGAGATTACAGATCGTCTTACCGGCGAGATCCGCAAAGCCCAGATCTTTGTCGCAGTGCTTGGGGCCAGCAACTACACCTATGCCGAAGCCACCCTGAGCCAGCAGATTGAAGACTGGATCGGCTCCCATGTCCGCGCCTTCAATTATTTCGACGGTATCCCCGAGGTTATCGTTCCTGACAACCTGAAGAGCGGCGTCACCAAGGCCTGCCGTTATGAACCGGATCTCAATCCCACTTACCATGATCTGGCCTGCCACTACCAGACCGTGGTTCTTCCCGCCAGGGTCAGAAAACCCCGAGACAAGGCCAAGGCAGAGGCTGGAGTTCTGCTGGTGGAACGCTGGATCCTGGCCAGACTGCGCAAACACACCTTCTTCAGCCTGGCTGATCTGAATAACGAGATCCAAAGACTCCTGCAGGCACTGAACAACAAACCCTTCAAAAAACTACCCGGCAGCCGTAAAAGCCGCTTTGAGGAGCTGGACAGTCCTGCCTTGAAAGCACTGCCTGCCTCAGCCTATGAATTGGCATACTGGAAAAAGGCCACGGTTCATCTTGATTATCATGTGGAGATTGTTGGCCACTATTATTCCGTGCCTTACGCCCTGGTCAAAAAACAGCTCGATATCCGCTACAGCAAAAACACGGTGGAGTGTTTCTATCGGGGGAAAAGGATAGCCAGCCATGTGCGAGATGAACGTCAAGGCCTCCATACCACGGTCAAGGAGCATATGCCTGTCAAACATCAGAAATATATGGAATGGACACCTGAACGATTCAAGAACTGGGCAGCAAAGATCGGCCCGGAGACACTCTGTCTCACCGAAACCATGCTGGTGCAAAGAGCTCACCCACAACAGGCATATCGCAGCTTGCTGGGCATCCTGAGCCTTGGCAAATCCTATGGAGATGCACGCTTAGAGGCAGCTTGCCGTCGGGCCTTGTATATCAACGCCTTTTCGTATCGCTCGGTGGAATCCATCCTCAAAAGCGGACTGGATCACAAACCTCTGCCAGAACCAGTCGGCAACAAGAAGCCGGTCGAGCATGCCAATATCCGCGGCCAACTTTATTACTCATCAAATACCCATTGAACGACTTTAAAGGAATTACAAAATGTTACTTCATCCAACACTTGAGAAACTGACCACCCTACGTCTAACTGGCATGGCTGCTGGCCTGCGGGATCAGGAAAACATCGATACCATAAATGACCTGGGGTTTGAAGAACGCCTCGGCCTGCTCCTTGACCGCGAGCAGGCATCAAGGGAAAGTACAAGAATGCAAGCCAGACTGCGTAAGGCAAAGCTGCGGCAAAACAGCTCCATTGAGGATATCGACTTCCGTCACCCTCGCGGTCTGGACAAATCTCTGCTTCTCAGATTGGCCGATTGTCAATGGATCAAGGAGCACAACAATCTGCTCATCACCGGTCCCACCGGGGTGGGGAAGTCTTATCTTGCCTGCGCTTTTGCCCAGAAGGCATGCAGGGAAGGATACACCGCTCTCTATCTGCGGATGAGCAAGCTCTTTGAAGACCTCGCCCTGGCCAAGGGTGACGGGCGATACCTGAAGCTGCTCACCACCCTTGCCAAAACCGACCTTCTGGTGCTCGACGACTTTGGTCTGGCGCCATTGAACCAGGAACAGCGCCATGACCTGTTGGAGATCCTCGAAGATCGCAACAGCATCAAATCAACGATTGTGACCAGTCAATTGCCCGAAGAAAACTGGCATGAGCAGATCGGCGATCCCACCCTGGCTGACGCCATTCTCGATCGCTTAGTGCATGCCGCTTACAGGATAAAACTTAAAGGAGAATCTATGAGAAAAAAGAAAGCCCGCTTGACCTGAAACCCGACAATAGAGTATTCAACAAAAAACAGCGTCGCTACGCTCCGACACCTTGGCCGGAATCAATG
>CAITDH010000308.1 GCA_903891045.1 uncultured Desulfobulbaceae bacterium
AATCTGCTCTCCTTTGCCCGGGAAGGCAATCAGGAGAACGAGCCTATCGATATGATCCGGGTTATTGAGACAACCTTGTCGCTGGTCGAACATCAATTCAAAAAAGATGGCATCCAGATCAGCACAGATTTCTCCCAATTCCCCTGCCCTATCTATGGTAATTTTCGCCAACTGCAGCAAGTAATCCTGAATCTACTGAGCAACAGCAGGTTTGCCTTGAACGAGCGTTACCCCACCACTTCTCCAGACAAGAAGATTCTCATTTCATGCCACCCTGTCACCACTGCGGATGGAAGCACCTTGATCCAGACGACCATCCGCGATCTGGGCACCGGTATACCACAAGGCATCCTTGATCGATTATTTGATCCATTCTTCACGACCAAACCTGCGGGGCAAGGCACCGGACTTGGCCTCAGTATCAGCTTCGGGATTATCCAGAATCATGGCGGCACTATCAAGGTCAACTCAATAATGCATCAATTCACCGAGATGCTCATTCAAATCCCCACACCAGGCTCACTCCATGCAACATGATGAAATAGTTGACAAAAATGCCCGTATCCTCATTGTTGACGACGAGGCAAGCATTCGTCTCACCTTTGAGATGTTTCTGGCTAGAGATGGTTATGGACCTATCACTACTGCCGCCACCATTGAAGAGGCCCTGGTTGCCATCCAGACCCAGGAGTTTGACCTGATCATCAGTGACATTGTCCTTGAAGGCGCGCGCGGCACCGATCTCCTGCGCAAGATTCGCAAGACCGGAATTTTATGCCCGGTCGTCATGATTACCGGCTTCCCCAATCTCGATTCTGCCGCTGAGGCAGTAAGATATGGGGCCTTTGATTACATCTCCAAGCCTGTAAACAAAGAAACGCTACTCAGATTTGTCCGGCAGGCCTTGCAACACTGGGAACTTGAAAAAGAAAAAAAACAGCTCCTCAAGGAAAACGAAAAATATAAACGCTATCTGGAGGCGATCCTCAGTTCCGTACGTGACGCGATCATTACCATTGATAACGACATGAATATCATCCAGATCAACGACACTGCCAAAAATTGGCTGGCCTATAATGAAGACAATCCCCCGACAAACATAAAAACCCTCCCCGAAGAAATGGGCCGCATCTGCCTTCAGGATGCCTTACAGGTACTGAAGAATCGGACGGAAGTCAGAGAACATCAGATTGAATGCCATAAAGCTGACGGCAACATTCGAATCATCAGCCTGAATGCCTCCCCTCTCCAGAACGGGCAGGATGAATTCAGCGGAGTTGTCATTGTCGCCAGAGATATCACTCTTCCAAAACCAGATGAATTCAGCGGCATACGGAATCGGTTCCACGGCTATGTCGGTTCAAGCCAGGTGATGCAGGGTGTTTATAAACTGATTGAAAATGTGGGTAAGGTGGATACGGCTGTTCTTATTACCGGAGAATCAGGAACGGGTAAGGAGCTCGCAGCCGAGGCGCTGCACGCAGAAAGTCCCAGAAAAGATATGCCCCTTATTAAAGTTGATTGCGCCGCTATCCCAGAAGATCTACTGGAGAGCGAACTTTTTGGCCATAAGAAAGGCGCGTTCACCGGCGCCGACCGCGATCGACCCGGACGGCTCCTGCAGGCCGATCATGGCACATTATTTCTTGATGAGATTGGCGACATCTCGCCAAAAATGCAACTGCGCCTCCTCCGCTTTCTTCAGGAAAAAACCTTCACCCCTGTTGGCCAGGATACACCGGTAAAGGTAGACGTCCGCGTCATTGCGGCAACCAATGTCAATCTCATCGAAAAAGTCAGAGCGGGGAAATTTCGCGAAGATCTGTACTATCGTTTGAAGGTATTAGAGATCAAACTTCCTCCCCTTCGTGATCGTAAAGGAGGAATCCCCATGTTAGCGTATCACTTCCTCTCTTTGTTCCGAGACCAGCTCAAAAGAAATATTCACGGGATTTCCGATCAGGCCATGAATGCCCTTTCCCGCTATTCCTGGCCAGGAAATGTAAGGGAGCTCAGTCATGTCATGGAAAGGGCCTGTGTCCTGTGCGAAGGCTCGACCATATCCCTTGAACACTTCCCCGAGGAGATTCGCTCCCAACAGATGCTCCAAAAGACAATTCCTGCCTTGACGTCAGCAGACAGCTCCCTGGAAGACCAACAAGACACAACAACAGTGAACACCAACACATATTCTCCTTATATCAGCGAAAAAGATGAACTCATTGATGCCCTGAAACGAGCCAGAGGCAACAAATCCAAAGCCGCCCGCATATTAAATGTCGATCGAAGCACCCTGTACCGAAAGATGCAACGCCACAAAATTGAACCCGACGAGTTCGCATAACGTTCCTCCCGAGCCCATTCCAATTGTTGCACAACTGCTTCAATGCAACAGTTTTGCAATACCATCGCAACGGTTTTGCACCAACAGATAAACATTGCTACACTTACACCACAGATATCAACCATCCCGCCCATTCCTGCCACACCCACACGTCGCCATCCAGCAAACAGAAAAACAACTGAGATAACAGCCAGTTACCAATAATAGATTTTTTGTTAAGCGAAAAAAAGATTCTGGCATGCTGCATGCATCATAGATGTCAAGACAGCAAGAACGACACACAAGATCGTAACAAAATGACCAGGAAAGTATCAATCGTTTGGTTACGGCTTCAAAACAAACAAACCATCTTGGAGCGAATCATGAAAAACACAATTGGCATGGACAGAAGTCACGCAGCAAGCACCGTAGCCACCAACGTAAGCACAGAAATCTCCAAGACAGGGATCGTCGCTGTTGGCATTACTGCCGGCATCATTGGCTGCTGGGCGATTGCCAGCATGATTGCCGGTGTCGTCAACAGTGGAGGACCAATTGACCTTGTGACCAGCCTCTTCAAGGCAATCAATGGATAATCACGGCACAACAACCAGCTTCTGTAAATAAATATGTAGGCGGATGACAAATCAAACGTTCCGCCACCCAACAATCTCATATCAAAAGGAGTTTCACCATGAAAAATACCGCAATCACAAAACAGCAGACCAAAGCAACCGCCCATGATTCCGCCAGTGCTGACAGCGAATTATATAAACTTGGAACCTATATTACCGCTGCCTTTGCTGGAGCCATTGGAATCTGGAGCCTTATTTGTCTCTCCAGCGCCATGATTTCTACCGGCGGACCTGTTGCCCTTGTTAAAAGTATGTTCTCGGCTATTACTGGTAGTTGATTTTTCTTTCAGCCTATTACCCTCAACCGGACAACCTCAGTATTTATAAGTCTTTGGATAATTACAAAACAAAAACAAATAGCCAGGGAGACATATCTCTCTGGCTATTTGTGTGATAGAATGGAGCATATTCTGATACAAATAATTCTTGAAGGTTCAGCAAAATGTATTTCTTTGACAGAAATACCCTAAAGGTTTCGACCAGCCCATAAACCTGAAAGAATATTCCCATATAATCACGTTTTTTTATCCAAGGAACTCCATCATGGCCATTCTCGCTCGCAACCTGTTTATCTTTTTTCTTTTTACCCTCTTTGCCGGCGGCTGTTATCTCGTATGGACCATTGAACACCGCCTGCCCGAAAGAACGTATAGCGAGTTCCTCTACTGCCTCAGTCATCATGACATCTCTGACATGACCTTTACCGGAAACCGGGTTGTGGTCAGTCATCGCGCTGGAGAAACAAGCACGAATCCCGGTTTTACCTATGTAACCACCGTTCCCAAGCCAGAAGAGCTTATCGCCGAACTCCAAGACAAGAACATCCGTATCGTCTTCAACAAGGATCGTTCTGAGATTATCCTGCAGGGTCTGGCCCTCCTCTATGTTATCCAGCTCATTCTTGTCATTGTTCTCTCGCTGGGCAGGATGAAAAGAGAAGAAAAAGAAAGCAAGTTTGCCACTGACAAACTCATCCTTCCTGACGACGGCCACAAGGTTGTGACCTTCAAGGACGTTGCTGGTATCCCTGAGGCCTTGGAAGAGCTTCAGGAGATTGTGGTGTTTCTGAAAAACCCGGCCCAATTCAGCCAGGTTGGCGCCACCATCCCCAAAGGAGTTTTATTGCAGGGACCTCCAGGAACGGGCAAGACCCTGCTGGCCCGCGCTATTGCCGGTGAAGCGGGAGTACCGTGTTATAGTTTCAGCGGTTCTGATTTTGTTGAAATGTTTGTCGGCGTCGGCGCTTCCCGGGTCAGGGATCTCTTCAAGGAGGCCAAAAAAAACGCTCCATGCATTGTTTTTATTGATGAAATTGATGCCGTTGGCGGAAGTCGCAGCGGTGGAGCGTCAGCCAGCGGCAGTGATGAAAGAAGTCAGACCTTAAATGCCCTGCTGGTTGAAATGGATGGCTTTGGGACATCGGACAATATCATCGTCATAGCAGCCACCAACAGACCTGATATCCTTGACTCAGCCCTGCGCCGTCCGGGACGGTTTGATCGCCAGGTGAACATCCTGCCCCCTGACGTTAAGGGACGCCAGCAGATTCTCCATGTCCACGCCGCCAAGATAAAACTGGCCCCGGATCTGGATCTGGATCAGATAGCCCAGATGTGTCCAGGATTTACCGGAGCAGAACTTGCCAATCTGGTTAATGAAGCCGCCCTGATGGCAGCACGAGGAAACAAACAGGCCGTTGATCTTACAGATTTTGAACTGGCCCGGGATCGCATCATGATGGGGGTGGAGCGTAAAGGAATGATCATGACCGAACAGGATCGCACCATCCTTGCCTACCATGAAGCCGGACATGCCATTATTGCCAAAAGCCTTCCTGACGCCGACCCACTCCATAAAATTACCATTATTCCCAGAGGCAGGGCCTTGGGACAAACCCAGCAACTCGCTTTATTCGACCGGCACGCGTATTCTTATGTATATCTGAAAAACAGAATCACTATCCTGATGGGAGGCCGCGCCGCCGAAGACATCGCCTTCAAGCAACGCTCCACTGGCGCTCAGGGTGATATCCTCCAGGCAACGGAGATCGCAACCAACATGATCTGCAAATGGGGCATGAATGAGGCCATGGGCCCTCAGGCCTTTATTGTCGACGACAGCGGATTTCTTGGCGGCTCATCCCAACGTCTGCCCATGGCCGACGAGACAGCGAGAACCATTGACCGTGAGATCAAAATTCTTCTGACAACCTGTTATAAAGATGCCGTGGCCATTCTCAGTCAGAAATTTTACCTCTTGAAAAACCTTGCCGGGATCCTGATCCAGACTGAGACCCTCGACAATGAAGAATTCGATATCATTGTCGCCTGTTCGGACAAGAAAAAAGCTGAAGATGACATTTCCGACAAAAACGAATGCACCAGTTGCCCTGCTGCCCAAAGCTGCATCCACAGTAAAATCAAAAAGTCAACGCCATGTATTCTCTAAAGAAAACAGGATATCTGGCCTTTGCCTCAGTTGCCTGCCTCCTGGTCTTTGTGGTACTTCTGAGTATCCGTCAATACCAGCTCACAGAGCAATATAACAAAATCATCATCCAAAGCGAGGCGTCCATCTTTCAATTCGCCGCCATCCGTGAACAAATCACGGCATCATTGATAGAAAAGAACTGGGACAAGGTGGTAGCTGCCTCCAGAGACTTGAAAGATCTCAATTCAACACTTGTCCGCTTGCAGGAAAACGATCTCATCCCCGCCGAATACAAACTTGACATGGCCAAACAGGTTGATCTCTCAGGGCTTGCCATTTCATCAAAAAATATCATCGCGGCTGAAGACAAGGTTGCATACAGCCTCAATCTGCAACGCCAGACCCGAACACTGGCTGATTATCTTCAGCAGTTTGACCGGATTATTGTCAGTCAGATGCGGGCAAAGCTTGTGCATTTTCAGACGATCATGATTGGCGCCCTTGGCACTATAATCTGCATTATCAGCTTCTCCCTGATCCTTCTCTATCAGAAAACCCTGCTTCCCCTTGTCCACCTCTCTGAACAGGCAAGAGAAGAGGATATTCTCGCCGATGGTTTCACCTATAGCGTTGATGCATGTACCGAAATTGCGGAGCTGGCAGAAACGGTCAATGGATTACTACAACACCGGCAACCCGATAATACGGCCAATGAATCTCCAAAAAAATATGACGAACAGCTGGCGACCATTATTAACGAAGGCACCAACCTGTCCAATGGCATTATCAATTATGCACAACTTCTCTCTGACTCTTTTCAGGACACGACAGGAAATATTGAAGGAAAAAACATCCTGGAAAAAATAATTTCAGCAGGTGAACGTATTGCTACCATATTAAAAAAAATATAAGAGGGCCGACATGCAGAATAACCCATAATGAATTTTCGGAGTCTCGCAGGCTCGCTTACCTGCACGAACATCTCAATATCAGGTTTTTCAAGAAACTCAGTAACCCCTAATAAGCAAGGGTCACTGAGTTATTTCCAGTCACAGCAATTATAGATAAAAGGAGGCAGGAGCACATCAATGAACACAAACAAAGCGTCAACGATCAACCTACTGGCATTAGCGGCATTTTTGGCTACATCTCTTCTGGTCAATACCAGTATGGCAGCAGAAGCATACGATGCCGACAAGTATGGCCCTCAAGAACCAATTGTCTGGACGACTCCGACAAAGGCCACGTTCACCCATAAAACCCACACCATGGATGCCGGTCTTGCATGCGACTCCTGCCATGAAAAGATCTTTGCCATGGAAAAGGGCTCTGCTGAAAAGGCAAGTGATTTTTCCATGAAATCATTCAAGGAAGGGAAATATTGCGGAAGCTGTCATGATGGCAACACCGCCTTTAATGCTACCACCCAATGTGGTTCCTGCCATTCTGCTCCTGAAACCCCAATTATCTTTACCGCTCCGGTCAAAGCAGTATCCTTTGAGCATTCCATCCATCTGAAAAAAGGTGGCCTTTCTTGTGAGGCATGCCACAAAGAAGTTTTTGCCATGAAAAAAGGCGCCATCGAAGAGGCAGAAAAAACCGGCACGAATCAAGGCGACAAAAGAGAATACCTGGAAAAACTCCACAATAAATACTGTGGCACCTGCCATAATGCCTCTCAAGCCTTTGGCTACCTGACCCGCTGCACCGTCTGCCATATTGGCGTGAAAGGGATAAATTCCCTCCAGAGTGGCGATCAGAAAAAGCAAAAACACGGCGACAGTAAGCACTAAAAATATTTCTGGATACGTGAAGACGGCGATATCAACAGTTATAATTACAACTAAAATATTACTTAAAAAGGTGAACAGATGACTGGAAGTATGGTTAATATTTCAAAAAGATGGGGGTATCATGGCCTCGATGCCCTGAAAAAAGCAAGCCCAGGCTATCTCATGCTCATGGGAGCCTTTGCCCTCCTGGCATTGGCCGGAGTATCAGTAGGATTACACGGAATGATTACCGGATACCATCATGTCTATGGCGTAAGCCGTGAAATCTCCTGGGGCATACTGATCTCAGCTTATGTTTTTTGTGTCGTTACCTCAACAGGACTCTGCATTATTTCTTCCATTGGCCATGTTTTTGGCGGTGAGGCCTTTATGCCCATTGCCAAGCGCGCGGTTTTTATGTCCATAATCTTTATGCTTGGCGGTTTCTGCATCATTTTCTTTGACATTGAGAATCCATTCCGCATGGCTATTTACAATGTCATCTCCCCCAACCTGAGCTCAAACATGTGGTGGATGGGAACCTTGTATGGAGCCTATCTGGTCTTTATGATCATCGAGTATTATTTCCTTCTTGAGCAGAACCACAGTCTCTCCCGGCTGATGGGATTCTTTGGACTCGTTGTCGGTATTGCCGCCCATAGTAACCTGGGTGCTGTTTTTGGAATGCTGCATGGCCGTCCGTTCTGGTATGGCCCCTACCTGCCTATTTATTTTATCTTCTCAGCAGCCATGTCCGGCGGCTGTGCCATCATGTTCGTCTCCACCCTGGCCTGGAAGATCAATCCTGAAATTATGAATCAGCGCATGGAACGCGCGATAAAAGCCATCTGTCAGGTCACCATCTTCCTGATCTCTACCATCATGTTCTTCACCATCTGGAAAATCGTTACCGGCATGGTATCTCACGACAAATCCCTTGTCATTATGGCGCTTGTCACCGGAGATTATGCCATCAACTTCTGGTGTTTTGAGATTTTCCTCGGCATGGTTCTCCCGTTATTTCTCCTTGTTCGTTCACGGGGGAATAATTTTAACATGATCATGTGGGCCACTGGACTCATGATGGTTGGCATTTTCTTTATGCGTTACGATATTGTAATCCCAGGTCAGATGATCTCCGTTTATCACTCACTTGGTGTCGAAGAGGCGCTTGATATCATTAAATACACACCGTCATTCCATGAAATCATGGCCGCTCTCTTTGGTCTTTCTGTTATCTGCTTCGCCTATTTTGCCGGAGAAAAGATGCTCAACGGGCATCAACTGGAGAAACACGAGATCGTGCCAGAAGGCGGATATATCTGTCCTGGTTGTGGAGCCATCCATTTCATGGAGGAAGGCGAGACTGAGGAAGACGCCATGAAGCGTCACCATAAAATCTGGTAAAAACAGGTACTTGCCTGAGACCATCGAAAGGAACCAATACTATGAATTTTCCTAAAATAGATTTAAACAAGCTGAAAAATGAGGGTACCGAATCGGTTACCGTCAAAGAAAGACGTAACTTTCTCAAACTGGGCTTTGCCATTACCGGTGTCTATGCCAGTGGCAAGATACTCTCTTTGTCTTCCGTGCTCAATGATGTCGCCTATGCCTCTGGCGGCACGGATTTTGTGGAGAAATATCCGTATAATCCCCATTACAGCATGGTTATCCGTCAATCATTATGCATTGACTGTGAGAAATGTGTTGAGGCCTGCAACAAGACGAATCATGTCCCGGAATATGGTTACCGAACCCGTATTCTTACCCGAAAGTACCAGGGACAACTGGACAAAAAGGTAGAATTCATTCCGGTCCTGTGTAATCACTGCAACGATGCCCCTTGCGTCCGGGCATGTCCGACCAAAGCGACCTATAAAGATCCGGTTACGGGTATCGTTCGCATGGAGAGCAAGAAATGCATCGGCTGTAAAACATGCATGCTGGCCTGTCCTTATGACGCCCGCTATTTCAGTGCGGAAAGGCATGCCATTGATAAATGTGATTTCTGTTGGGAAGAAAGATTATCAAAAGGAGAAACCCAGACTGGCTGCTCCTCCGCCTGTCCAACCGGTGCCCGAACCTTTGGCAATCTGACCGATCCTGAGAACATCGTCTTCAAACTGGTCCACCAATCAGAAGAAAGCGTCTGGGTCCTCCGGCCTGAAGACGGTACAAAACCCAATATTTTTTACATGAAGGGAAATATGGTATCTGTGGATAACATTTTGAAAGGGCAGAAATTTATATATTCTGATCCGGCCAAAAGCTGATTCATAACTTCCATTTTGAAAAATAAAAAAGGGCAAACCCGCATCGGGTTTGCCCTTTTTTATTTCATAAAAGCTGGAACCGTTACACTATCAGATCCCACCTCGTCGCCAAAGGCGCATAACAAGCTGAAAACTGTCCCAATCCTTGATCCTAAGAAGCATCATCTTGGTCACCACCCGTTCTTGTAAAATCATGTGAACCTCCTGTAAAAAAAAACCAGTTGAGGTCGAGGGAAAAAACTCCCCAAACCGAAAAGTTGATGGCCACGCACAGAACGCGAATCCATCAATGTTATCGACCCGGGGATGTCCCTTTGTATCCACAAGATCACATACTCATTACCGATAATCCACGACGGTAACAAGTCAGCATGTTCAAAGATCAACATGCTGACTTTTCAGGCAGGTCTTCTGACTTCCGGCTCATTCTCTTCATGCGCCTTCCCATCATATTTTCACAGAATATGACAGTGACGTTATGCATGATTCGTCCCCGGTTACAGCGGCGGGCCCATCTTCGATTTTCACGAAGTTCCCTTTTACTGTCCTGTAACGGACACCTGAAATTATTCTATCATATTTAACAGGCAAGCAGAATTTTGTCAACAGACAGAAGAGGCGACACACTCTATATTGATGAGCGAAACAACAATAGACACAACATAAAGCATAACCATCCACACCTTCATAAAAAATGTTCACCAGGCTGCAAGCCTGGTGAACCTCTAAAACAAAAAAGAAAATATTCTGGGGATCTTGTTATTGAGCGCCACCCCCAGCAGGGCTATTCGCTGCTCCAGCACCCATATTATTGGGACCGGCATTCATCATGCCTTGTCCCATGCCATGCCCCATACCCCGACCCATGCCTTGACCCATACCCTGGCAATCGCCACAACCAATCAAACCCTGAACACCGGCGGCCTCAGCCTTGGCCTGAATGGTAGCTCTCAGGTCAAAGAGTTCACCCGCCAACTTGGCAGCTTTGGCAGCATCAGGATTTGCCGCATTCATCAGCGCAGCCTCTTCCGCATGTTTCATAACCATTTGCTTCCGCAAGTCCTTGGTCTCATCATAAAACTTATCGACCTTAGCCTTGGAAGCGGCATCCAATTGAGTATAGCCAGGACCTCCTTTCTGACACCAGCCACCCATTCCTGGGCCACCGCCCATTCCCTTGTTTGCAGATGCCTGTTGCAAACCAAGAACGCCCATACTCACTACCAATGCGGTAATTACCAATGCTTTTTTCATTTTATGCCTCCTGAAGAAAATTAAAGAAAAATAAAGAACCATCCTTACCATTACCAAAGCAATTGCTATGCCAAGACAAGAGCAACAACATAACATACAGCTTTAACACGCAAAAGTCATACAACACACCCAGACAACCCAACCACAGAACTCATAAAGCAGTCCTTTTTTACCCGTTTTTTTGTCCACGAATGGATCATTTTTACCCAACCCCCCAAACAAATGCTCATAAATAACAAAAAAGGCACCTGTTCATATCGAACAGGCGCCTTAACGGGAGGGGTAAAATGAAATTTTTCATTTTCCTTTTACATATCAACAATCATGCCAATAGAGAAAAAACATGCAACACAGCAAAACAACTAACAATTCTCAACAATCGCCAACACATGATCAGCAATTCATCTGCCACTTTTTTACCCACTCTTATTCCAGATGCATATTTTCTATCCATCTTTATTCACACCTACCTGACTCAACCATAGGGGCTCTCAAGCAAACAACACTCAACTCATTCTATCCGAATCCCCCCCACGCCTTCTTCTTTATCCTCTTTTTCCACCGACACAGACACAACTGGTTCCCTACGTCCTATCTTGCGTTCAATTATTGAATCCGCATCAGTCTCTTCCCGACGGCTCAAAGTAAAACGAGGTGGAGCAGTAGCTTCCTCAACAATAGGTTCATCGACGGATGCCATCTTCATCTCCAGCGGTTGCTTAAAAACAGCCATCAACCCATCCTGCATACCAAACAGTGACACCAACTCCCACCCAGCCTGACCAAATTCATTCAAAGATTGTTCGACTTCCGCCTCATCAAGAAACGAACTTCCCAGCAGACCCTCTTTTTTAAATCCAAATTGTACAGTTTTATAACCCCAACGCATGATATCTTGTTCACTCCTAAATTTTTAATAAACTTTCACCATACAACAATCCAACTTCCTCCAACAATCAAGCCGCCCGTTTGGGCAACGAACTCCCTCCCTCCCGGTCTGTATTTTTAGGAGCAAACAACTGACACTCCATTCCAGAAGAAGAAAAAACGACCTGGGCGGGATTATGAGCAGACTTAAATTGCATAGCCCGGCAACCATAAGGCATACTCGGCTCATGGGTCACATAATAATGAAGACAACGCTGACAGACTGGATATTTAGCCATTTACAAAAAACACGGAATAAAGAGAAGATACGAAACGAATAATCATATCATTTTTTTTCAAAAGAAACCAAGAAAGCGAGAAGAGCACCAGCCATCATGACTGTTCCTGTTACCATAAAACCGACACCAATGGAAGCGTAATCCCCAATAGCCCCAATCAAGACGGGCAACACCCCACCCCCCAGAAGAAAGGCCACAGGAATACATAAGGAAATAGCAAGAG
>CAITDH010000309.1 GCA_903891045.1 uncultured Desulfobulbaceae bacterium
CACCACCGGAAGAAGCCGGCCCCTGGCTGCCTTTGGTCCATATTGTGATCGGGAATTTGAAGACCTTCATTAACGGTACATTCCATGGCGTGTCTCACAAATATTTACATGCATATATAAGTGAATTTTGTTACCGGTTCAATCGTCGTCTGTGGGAATATGAGTTGCCGATGCGTTTACTGAATGCCTGCTTGGCTCATGTCCCGGTTTAATTGAAAATAGAGCAGAGCCATATTCTTTTTTTGATCCTGTGATCAGACGGCGCTGGCTTCTTTTATCTTGCTGACCAGTTCGCCGATATCCACCGGCTTCATGAGATAATCAAACAGGCCGTGCCGCATGCCGATAATGCCGCTTTCCGTGGAGCCATGTCCGGTCAGGATAATCACCTGGATGCGCGGGTCGTGTTTTTTGATCAGGTCAAGGGTGGTGAGTCCGTCAATCCCTGGCATCATCAAGTCAAGCAGGACCACCTGGGGTTGCCAGTCAGAGGAGAGAATGGTCAGCGCCTCTTCGGCGCCGCTCACCGCCTTGGCCGTAAAACCCCGCAACTCCAGGCGTTCCGCCAGGGTGGAGCCGAATTCCGTTTCGTCGTCTACGATCAGGATTTTAATTGTGTCCATTGCCTTCGCTCCTTTCACTGTAAACCGGAAAAGTGATGATGAATGTGGTGCCGATACCAACCTCGCTGTTCACCTCGATCTTGCCCCCAAGCTTTTGGACAATACCATAGGTAATGGATAATCCCAAGCCGGTGCCTTTCTTCTCCTCATTTCCTTTGGTGGTAAAAAAAGGCTCAAAGATATTTTTCATGGTCTCTGTCGACATGCCCGGCCCGGTATCTGAGATGGCGATCATGACGGTTTTGTTGTCATCGCAACTTGAGGTGATATGGATCTCCCCCTCATTGTTGATGGCCTCCATGGCGTTGTTGGTTGTAACCATGGCATTGCTGATGGCGTCGATGGCATTGTTGATCACGTTGAGCAATACCTGTTGCAACTGGCCGTGATCGGCCCGGATGACCGGTAATTCCTTCTGAAGTTGCAAGAGGATATGGATGTTATGGTAGGCGGCCTCTTTTTCAAGAAAGCTGATGACTTCCCTGATGATGTCGTTGAGATGGACCAGGGTCAGTGAGGTCTCCATGCGTCGGGCAAAGCCCAGTAAACGGTGGGTGATGGTTCTGGCTCGTTTCACCGCATCTTGCAGGGAACTCAATTGGCCTAGGAATTTTTCCCGGTTGCGAAAATCACGATCTACTTCGATCAGGTCCTGCATCAACCCCGCCTTTTCCCCGATAATGGCAAGCGGGTTATTGATTTCATGGGCCACACCTGCCGCCAGGCGGCCAATGGAGGCAAGCTTGTTGGTGTGCTCCGTTTCGCTGAGCATCGCCTCCCGCATCTCGTCGGCCTCCCTGAGTTTTCCGGCGATGAAGGCGGAAAGCCAGATAATGATGCAGCCCAACACCAGGGAACAACTGATCAGGGTGAGCATTAATCCTCTCTTGAAAGAATGCCAGTCCTCCCTTTTTGCATATCCTTGATGATCCAGGACAAGAAACCAGGGTGTGTGCGGGATGCGGCTGATCGCTCGGTAAAAACTGCCGTTACTTCCTTCTCCTGAGATGAGGATGTCGTCCTGTTTTGGTTTGTTTCCCAGCTTGAAATCCTCAAGCACAGTGCCGTGATAACGGGAAGAGCTTTGCAGTTTGTTGCTGTCATTGACCAGGAAGATGTCCTCCAGGGCCCCGGTGTTGACCGAGGCAAGAAAGTGATCCAGGGTTTCACTGTCAATACTTGCCCGGAGGACCCAGGAGTCTTGTGAGGATGCCGACCCTTTTTTGCTGGCCGCGACAACAAAATGGGGAAAATTGCGGAATCCGGTAAAAACTTCACTGACGTATATCTTCCTGGTCAGGGCTTTATGAAACCAGATGCTGTCATTGTAATTCTTGCCGACCAGTTTGTAGGGGCCGGCATAGGTTATCTGGATGCCGTCCGAGCCAATGACGCCAATATCAACCAAGCCCTGATGTTCCTCCTTGAGCTGCCTGAAGATCTGGTCAAGTTGTTGTTGGTCGGTTAATTCCTCAAAGGTGTACGAGCCGAGCACGACCGTGATCGCCGCCTCCATCTTTTCAAGGTAGGCGTTGATGGTGGCCCTGGCGCTTTCCGCACTCCAGCGGGCATTGGCATAGGATTCGTTCTGCAGGAGCTGTCGGTATTGGACAAAATTGATTCCCGAGATGATGGCCATGGGGATCAGGGTGATGGCCAGCATGGCGATGAGCATGCTGTTGCGCATGCAACGGTACCGCTCTCTGGTGGAAAGGTTTTTATTGTGGAGTCCACAGAAAAGCGGGCATAAGGAGCCAAAAGAGTTGTCTTTCATGGTGTTGTGCTCCGATCGGGCCTTGTCCGGAGAATGGCCCTTGGTTGTAGGTTTTTGACCATGGCCAAGGCAAGAGCTTCTTCGGCTGGCCCGATTATCTGGTCGATTACTTCAATCTTTTTCCAGATCAGATATTGGAAATGGGCGTCCTCGATACCGCCGCAGATTATCAGGGATACTTCTTCCTTGATTGCCAGACTGCACAGCTCGTCGCTGGATGGTCCCGGCAGCAGGATGGTTCGCGGTGCGCCTGAAATCTTTCCCCTGGTGATTCGGGCGATCAGCACCTCGGTGGTCAGGTCAAAGCGGGGTGCGATATCATTGTTCTGCAGAGTGATAAGGATCTTCATAGGAGGATCAGGCCAGGCTGTATTCTTTCATCTTCCGCCACAGGGTGGTGCGTCCCCAGGCAAGCACTTTTGCCGCCTCGCTACGGTTGCCGCCACTTTGGATAAGGGCTCCAAGGATGTTTTGTTTCTCGATGTCACTCCAGTTGGCGGCGTTGTCCGGGACTCCTTTATGGTTGTTGGCTGCTGGGCGCTGCGTGTTCGGGGCGGCGTCAGTTTGCCTGTCTGCCGGGTGGGAAGGTTCGGTGCCGGGTCTTGAGAGAGGAGGGCTTAACGGTTCATCCAGCACATAGGGCGGCAGGTGATCGAGCTCAATGACCTCACCTCTGCAGATATTGACGCCATATTCGATGATGTTGCGTAATTCCCGGACATTGCCGGGGTGGCGGTATTTGGTTAATCGTTGCAAGGCCTGGGGGGAGATCTTTTGAATATTTTTATTAAAATTTGCGGCAAACATCTGCAGAAAATGATCGATCAACAGCCGGACGTCGCCGTCTCGTTCTCTGAGCGGCGGCAGGTGTACCCGCAGGACGTTTAAACGGAAAAAAAGATCCTCTCGAAATCCCCCTTCTCCAACCAGCTTTCTCAGATCACGATGAGTGCCGGTGATCAGCCGTACATCGACCTTTACCTTTTTCTGACTGCCCAGCGGAAAAAACTCCCGATCATCAAGCACGGTAAGGAGTTTTACCTGAAGCGGTAAGGGGAGGTCGCCGATCTCGGTCAGAAAAATCGTGCCACCCTGGGCAAGTTGAAACATGCCATGCTTGTCGGCATGGGCCCCAGTGAAAGCCCCACGCACATGGCCAAACAACTCTGATTCGAGCAGGCTCTCCGGCAGGGCGCCACAGTTCACCTTGATAAAAGGATATTTACCTCGTTTGGAGGCGTGATGGATGGCCTCGGCCAGGATGTCCTTGCCGGTGCCGGTTTCACCGGTGATCAATACGGAAGAATCGGTGTGGGCCAGGATTGGCAGGAGCTCAAAGACTTCCTGCATCTTGGGGCTATGTCCCAGGAGTCCCTTGGATGGACCGATTTCTTTTTTCCCTGCACGGGTTTCCTGCATGGTGGTGATATCTTCCAGGGCGAGGACCATTGCTGCATGCCCCGTTCTCGGAGACAAGATCGGGGTTGCGGTAAACCGCACCGGGATTTTTTTACGATTGAGGCCAAGGATGTCGCCCTCAGTGTTGCAGGCCATTCCTGTTTCTCTGGCCTGCCGGAGAAAGTGACTGTTTTTCTGGAAGTGAGTGCGAAGGACGAAGTCATAGTAGGTGCCGCGAACTTCTTCACCGGAATAGCCGGTAAGCGCCTCGAGGAAGCGGTTTATTTCGATGATCTGGAAGTCCTGGTCGAGCAGGGCGATGCCGTGTGGCACGCCATTCAGGATTTCCAGGAGCTCGGGGTATTGGTTCATGGCTTCACCTGTTCCGGTTGGGGCCGGGACGGTTGTAAGGATCTTGGCGGCAATGTCTGGCTTGTGGTCTGTTTTGTGTTTCGTATTGTTTCTATCTGTTCCGTATATCATGCTCTGTCTTGAGAAGTCAATTGTTTTTTAGGTGGAGTTCTGAATGGGTAGATCCGTGGGGGTGGGATTGTTGCGGGGGTATATGGGTTTGCTGTCCCTGTCGCAAGTGTTGGGTGGTGGGTGGTGAAGATGTGGCGCTTTGTTTCTGGTTGTTTCAGTGGAGGTGCTGTGTGTTTTCTTTTGTTTCAGAATGTTTTGCGGTGTGATTCCGGTTTATCGTTTTATTTTGGTAACATGCTGTATTTATAGGGAATATGTTTTTGGCACGATCCTTGTATTAGAGACAACAAACAGCACAACAGATCTGCTGGGGTGCAACAGGTTATCAGGAAAACTGCGGAGGTTGCCATGAAAAAATCACTTAACACTTTTCAGAAATGGATGACAGCGATCACCTTTGCCGAGGCCGGGGAATGGGATATGGCCAAACAGATGTCCCCTGTCACTGTCCCGAGCAGAGAGATCAGTCAGCTTGAGCAAACCTTTATGGCAGCAGCCTTTGCCGAGGCAGGACTTTACGAAGATGCCGTCAGGATGGCTGAGGGTCTTAGCTATCAGGCCCCGGCAACTGATGACTTTCTCCAGTCGCTTGGTCTGGGAGGGGTTCGCGTGACGTATGGCGTGTTTGCTGTTGGTTCGGCACGATAACACTAGTGTCCGGTAACCCTTCATAAGGGACTGGGGAAATGGCCATCTCGGCAACTGCGCTCATTGTTTCCGACGATACGGATTTGACCCAGACAATGAAAAGCCTCCTCCTGCGCTGGGGCATGGTTGTGGAATTGGCCGCAGAAGCTGCATGTTTGCCCGACGTGGGGGTGGATGTTGTCCTGCTTGATATCCGGAGGCAGGACAACAATGGGCTTGCTCTCCTGGCAACCATTCGTGCCAGGATGGCTGATGCCGAGATCATTCTCGTGAACAGGCCGGACAATATCCAGTTGTCCATGGCCGGGATGCGGGCTGGGGCGGATGATGAGATCATTTCCCCTTTTGATACTGCTACCCTGAAAAATAAGATTTCTTCAGCTCTTCAGTGCCGGAAAAAACGGCGTGGGAAGGGGTCATTGTTGAAGAGATTTGAAGATGCCATGGCCGCTATCACGTTTGCCCAGGCCGGAGAATTTGAGACCGCCGTTGACTTGTTGAATGAGTCGGAGGAGAAGTCTTCCTCCCGTAAAGATCGAAAACAAACAGAGGCAGCACCTTGAGTTGACTGTCTTTAAACCGATGCTGAGGGATTAGGGGGGAAAACATGGATGATATCAAGATTCTGCTGGTAGATGATGAGGAAGACTTTATCAAGACATTGTCGGAGCGTCTCGATCTGCGGGACCTTGGCAGCGAAACGGCGCTCAGCGGCGAACAGGCATTGGGGTATGTTGGTGATAATGAGCCCGATGTCATGGTCCTTGATCTGAAGATGCCGGGTATTGACGGGATGGAGGTGCTCCGTCGGGTCAGAAAAACCTATCCCCATATCCAGGTTATCATCCAGACCGGGCACGGCAACGATCTTGATGAAGCAGAGGCCAGGCGGCTTGGAGTCTTTGATTATCTCAAGAAGCCGATTGAGATCGAGGTCCTGGTGGAAAGGATCAAGGCCGCCTATCAGGCAAAAAACAACTTGCTGGATAACTCGGCGGGTGCAGTCGCCTTTGCCGAGGCAGGCGAATACGAAACTGCCCAAAATTTATTGGGGAAATAAGTTGGAGGGCGTGACGAAATAAGAATGATTTTTTGACCAG
>CAITDH010000310.1 GCA_903891045.1 uncultured Desulfobulbaceae bacterium
ACGGTTGATATTGCACGCCAAGAGCTTCTCCACGGGCTTTGTGTCCCAAAGGGCTATCGGGCTGTGCAATACCTTCCGAAAACTCAATATAACATGATACTCAAAACATACAAAAAACATACAAGGGGTGGGGATGAGGGGGAGCGGTATTTACATTATGAAGTAACTACCGTTTTTAGGATAAATCAGCACAATTTAAAGGGGGGAAGATTATGCAAACGGTCAAGGCGTCAGAATTCAAGGCAAAATGTTTACATTTCATGGATGAAGTCAATGAAACGGGTGAAGGCATTGTGATCACCAAGAATGGAAAACCTGTTTCCATCTTGAAGCCCTATCGAACGGTTCCTTCAACTCTTTTTGGCCTGCATAAAGGGACAGTGGAGAGCAAAGACGATCTGATTGCCCCGCTGGACATTTCCTGGGACGTGGAATAATGCTTCTTCTTGATACCCATGTTCTTGTCTGGCTGGATGAAGGCAGTCCGCGCCTGGGCAAAACCGCGCTCCAGATAATCAACGAATCCCTGGCCACCGGTCAGCTTGGCGTGGCGACTATCAGTTATTGGGAGATTGCCATGCTGATAGAAAAGCAACGATTGGTCATGAAAACAGAACTTGATGTGTGGCGATTCGATCTGTTGCAAACCGGCCTGCTCGAAATTCCTTTGCGAGGGACAACGGCTATCCGAGCTGGTCAACTCCAGTTGTTTCATGGTGATCCGGCCGACCGCATGATTGTCGCGTCTGCCATCGAAAATGGCGCTACCCTCATGACAGCCGATGAAAAGATTCTCTCGTGGAGCCAATTCCACCAAAAAATTGACGCTCGTCTGTAAGCCTATCAAACCGCCATATGACTGCTTCTCACAAGAATTCCCAGCTCTGCCCCAACTGCCGGGGCCTTATCAGCCGGGACGAAACCATCTGCCCCTATTGCGGCTTTAAGAATCCAGGTTCCTGGTGGAAAAACAGTGGGTTTCTCCGTCTGTTCCGTGATCAGGATCTTTTTCTCAAGGGGTTGGTCGGCCTCAACATCGCCCTCTTTGTCCTCTCGCTGATCATCAGCCCCGGCGGTATGGGCATGGGTATGAGCCCCTTTGGTTTTCTGTCGCCGGATAAACGGAGCCTCCTGCTGCTGGGAGCGACCGGCACCATGCCCATCGAGTCCCTGCACCGCTGGTGGTCACTGGTTTCAGCCAGCTACCTGCACGGCAGCCTGCTCCATCTCATCTTCAACCTCATCGCCCTGCGGCAGATCGGCCCGCTGATTATTCAGGAATACGGCCTGTCCCGGATGTTCAGCATCTATACCCTGGGCGGCATCGGAGGTTTTCTGCTCTCCTATCTGGCCGGGGTTCCTTTTACCATCGGTGCATCGGCTGCGGTCTGCGCCCTGATCGGTGCGGCCCTCTATTACGGCAAAAGCCGGGGCGGCAGCTATGGCCGGCAGGTGTTCCAGCAGGTCGGCGGCTGGGCCATGAGCATTTTTGTTTTTGGCCTCTTGGTGCCGGGGATCAACAACTGGGCCCATGGCGGCGGCATGGCGACGGGCATCCTCTGCGGACTGCTTCTGGGGTATCAGGAAAACCGCCGCGAGATACTCAATCACCGGCTGCTTGGCGGTGCCTGTGCGCTGGCGACCATCCTGATCCTATTCTGGGCAGTGGCAACAGCGGTTGTCTACCGCTTTTCCTGAACCGAGTTATCACTATGGCCATGAAGAACCAGAATAAAGGCGCAGCCACGGTCTATTCGACCGAGTCGGGTAAGCTCTGTCCCGACTGCAATGAACCGGCAGCGAAATGTGTTTGCCGGAAAAAACAGGCGCTTCCTGCAGGCGATGGCATTGTCCGCTTAATGCGGGAAACAAAAGGACGCAAAGGAAAGGGCGTAACCCTGATCACCGGCGTTCCTCTGGAGAGTGAAGAACTGAAAATCCTGGCGAAGACCCTCAAACAAAAGTGCGGCAGCGGCGGCAGTATCAAGGAGGGCATCATCGAAATTCAGGGAGACCACCGGGATATGCTCGAACAGGAACTGGTCAGCCTTGGGTATACAGTGAAACGTGCCGGCGGGTGATTCTTCTCTCTCCCTGTGTCTTTTCTTCTATTAGATTTCAATAAACACTTTAAATCAGTGAAAACAATAATAACTCTCATAATATTTGGAGCTTTGTTAATTTCCTGCGGAACTGATCCGTTAACTAGAGAAGAATCACCAGACAAATCCATGATAGTAATGGCTTATACAAAAAGATTTGGTGATTCCAGCACATGTGTTTCTATTGAAGACAAGAATGAAAATAAGAAGAAGGTACTGATTAAATTTGAAAAGCTGATTCCTGTAGGTTTTAAATGGGTAAGCAATACAGAATTAAACATCTATGCTCCAGAAACAACATCAATGAGCAAGATAGATCTTGAATACAAAAACTTAAAAATAAACCTCGTCAAAGCAGAGGCTCAGCTCTTACAGTGGGAACAGACTCACTTCAGGTTAGCTTATCGTAATATCTCTTAAAGACATAAAAACCGTTCAATTCACTTTTTTTATTCCCTCCCATGGATCAGAATCAACACTATTATAAGCGTATCTCCGGCGACCTGCAGATATCCGCTGCTCAAGTGGCAGCCACCGCCCTTCTTCTGGCGGAAGGGGCCACAGTCCCCTTTATCTCCCGATACCGCAAAGAGGTGACCGGTTCCCTTGACGAGGTTCAAGTGGCCACCATTCGCGATCAGCTTGCCAGTCTGGAGGAGCTGGATAAGCGTCGTCAGGCAATCATAGAGTCGCTGGCAGCCAGAGACCTCCTGACTGCCGAGTTGCAGGCCGGTTTGCAGAGTGCTGCCGATCTGGCAACCCTGGAAGATATCTACCTGCCGCATCGGCTGAAACGAAAGACCCGCGCCATGATGGCCATGGAAAAGGGGTTGGAGCCACTCGCCCGGTCCATCTTTGCCGGCCGGGACCAGGGCGTCGCTGTTGCTGCCTTTATCAATCCTGAAAAAGGCGTGGTCTCCGTTGACGAGGCCTTGGCCGGGGCCAGGGATATTATGGCTGAGTGGATCAGTGAGGATGCGCCGATGCGGGCGCGTCTGCGCCGGGTCTTTGCTGACAAGGCGAAGATCCATTCTGTGGTCGTGAAAAAGAATGAGGAGAGCGGCGTCAAATTCCGCGATTATTTTGACTGGCAGGAAGAGGCCCGCAAGGCCCCGGGCCATCGCTTGCTGGCCATGTTTCGCGGCGAGGCCGAGAAGGTGCTGCGGCTGTCAGTCAGGCCGGATGAGGAGCTGGCCCTGACCATTCTCAATAAACAGTACCTGTCCCAGGGGAAATTCCGGGAGCAGGTGGCCCTGGCCGTGGCCGACAGCTATAAGCGATTGCTGGGGCCATCGCTTGAGAATGAGCTGCGCGCCGGTCTCAAGGAGCGGGCGGACCGCGAGGCCATCCAGGTCTTTGGCGACAACCTGCGCCAGTTGCTTCTGGCACCAGCCCTCGGCCAGAAGCGGGTCATGGCCCTTGATCCCGGATTCCGTACCGGCGCCAAGCTGGTCTGTCTGGACAGTCAGGGGAAGTTGCTTGACTTTGCCACCATCTATCCCACCCACGGCACCAGCCAGCAACAAGAAGCGGCAAGAAAAGTCAAAGAGCTCTGCCGTCGGTACCAGATTGAGGCCATTGCCATCGGCAACGGGACGGCCAGCCGGGAGACGGAGGAATTTGTGCGCGGCCTTGATCTGGAGGGCAATATCCTGGTCACCCTGGTCAATGAAAGCGGGGCCTCAATTTATTCTGCCTCCGAAGTTGCCCGCCGGGAGTTCCCCGACCATGATATCACGGTGCGCGGTGCCGTCTCCATTGGCCGCCGTCTCCAGGATCCCCTGGCGGAACTGGTCAAGCTTGATCCCAAATCAATCGGGGTCGGTCAGTACCAGCATGACGTCAATCAGGCGGAACTCAAAAAAGGACTGGAGGATGTGGTGGTCAGCTGCGTTAACAGCGTCGGGGTCGAGGTCAACAGCGCCTCGCCCGAACTGCTGGCCTATGTCTCGGGGCTGGGGCCGGTTCTGGGCGCCAATATCGTCGCCTACCGTGATGAGCATGGCCCCTTTGCCACCAGAAAAGAACTGATGAAGGTGCCGCGGTTGGGGGCCAAGGCCTTTGAGCAGTGTGCCGGATTCCTGCGCATCCATGGCGCGGCAAATCCGCTGGACGATTCGGCCGTCCATCCGGAACGCTATGCAACGGTGACGAAAATGGCCGTTGATCTTGGCTGTACGGTCAGTGAGCTGATCAGCAGCCAGGAGCTCAGGGACAGGATTGATCTCAAAAGGTATGTGGCGGAAACCCTTGGTCTGCCGACCCTACAGGATATCCTGGCCGAACTGGCCAAGCCTGGCCGTGATCCACGCCAGGAGTTCACTATCTTTGCCTTTGCCAAGGACGTGAACAGTATTGACGACCTGATTGTGGAGATGCGGCTGCCGGGTATCGTCACCAATGTCACCCGCTTTGGTGCCTTTGTCGATATTGGGGTGCATCAGGACGGACTGGTGCATGTCAGCCAGCTGGCCGACCGGTTTGTCAAAGATCCCGCTGAGGTGGTCAAGGTGGGGCAGCAGGTCATGGCCAGGGTCCTTGAGGTGGATAAACAGCGGAAACGGATTTCGCTCTCCCTGCGAAGTGCTGCTTGAAAACTGAACTTTGATGCCGACTTGCATGCAAGCCGGCACCGTCGCC
>CAITDH010000311.1 GCA_903891045.1 uncultured Desulfobulbaceae bacterium
GCATGTGCTCCTTGATTGTGGTATGGCGGCCCCGTTGCTCATTTCGCACCTGGCTGGCCACCCGTTTGTTGCCATGGAAACACTCAACCGTGTTTTTACTGTAGCGGATATCAAGCTGTTTTTTTACCAGGGTGTAGGGGGCGGAGTAATAGTGACCCTCCACCTCTATGTGATAGTCGAGATGAACGGTGGCCTTTTTCCAGTAGGCCAGTTCATAGGCTGAGACTGGCAGGGCTTTCAGGGCCGGTCTGTCCAGCTCTTCAAAGCGGCTCTTGCGACTGCCGGGCAATTTATTGAAGGGCTTGTTGTTCAGATCCTGCAGAAGTCTTTGGATTTCCCGGTTAAGCTCTGCAAGGCTGAAGAAGGTATGCTTGCGCAGTCTGGCCAGGATCCAGCGCTCCACCAACAGCACTCCGGCCTCTGCCTTGGCCTTGTCCCGTGGTTTTCTGACTCTTGCTGGGACTACCACGGTCTGGTAGTGGCATGCCAGATCATGGTCGGTGGGATTGAGATCCGGCTCGTAGCGACAGGCTTTGGTGACACCACTTTTCAGGTTGTCAGGAACGATGACCTCGGGAACACCACCGAAAAAACTGAAGGCGCGGACATGTGAGCCGATCCAATCCTCGATCTGCTGGCTCATGGTGGCTTCGGCATAGGTGTAGTTGCTGGCCCCGAGGACTGCGACAAAGATCTGGGACTTGCGGATTTCGCCACTGAGGCGATCCACAATACCCACGGTCTGGCCGACACGACATAATCGACAAAGAGTTTTTCACCGGCACGATGGTCATGACGCATAGTCACATCCAGACGACCAGACCAGTGACGGTAGTTATGGCAAAACCAGCTGTACTGGTAGCCGTCGGGATGCAGCTCTTTGTATTCCTGCCACAGCAGGTTTAAGGTCACGCCACGCCGCTTTTGCAGCTCTTCGTGGATTTCGGCAAAATCAGGAATCAGGCAGGAACTGCCAGGTGGGGTTGGGGGTGGAAAAAGAGTGCGCTCAAGAAAACTGTCGCTTTGATCATCTGACAATGGCCAGGTCAAACCCGTCATCCTGGCCCGTTTCAGATAATCGCTCACCGTGCTGCTGCCTATGTCGCAACTACGGGCTATTTCACGGTTACTGCGGCCAAGTTCATACTTGAGCCGTAAAACTTCTCGAATCTTTCGCATAGATAACCTCTGTTTCGGCATGGGACTCCTTTGACGCTCAGTTCAAAAAAGTCCGTTCTACCAATTGGTTCTATGCGTCGCTACTCCCTGATACGAGTGGCCGGATTCCTCTGGAATCAATGGCCGGAATGGAATGGAATTGGTGGCCGGATTCCCGTGGAATCAGTGGCCGGAATGGTGTGGAATTCGCAACGCTAGCTTTGTAGCGGCGATGGAAGATATTCTTGAAGTTTATGCGCGTCCGTATAACCGGAAGTTTCCGGTTGTGTGCATGGACGAATCAAGTGCACAGTTGATCGGGGAGGTGCATGAACCAATTCCCGCAGCCCCTGGTCATCCTGTTCTGGTGGATGATGAATATGTTCGCAATGGAGTCGCAAGCATATTCATTGAGGTAGAACCACTTGGGGGAAAGCGTAAGGTGAAAATCACTGAACAACGGACACGGATTGACTGGGCCCATTTCATCAAAGAAATGCTTGAAGAACGTTATGCAGATGCCGAGAAAGTAGTCCTGGTTATGGATAATCTGAATACACACAATACGGCCTCGCTATACACGGCCTTTCCGCCTGAAGAAGCCAGGTGTTTAGCAGATCGTCTTGAAATACATCACACCCCTAAGCACGGGAGTTGGTTGAATATAGCAGAGATTGAACTCAGCGTTTTGAAGCGACAATGCCTTGCGGGTCGAATTGACTGTATTGAGAAAATGCGATCTAAAGTAATGGCATGGAATACTGATCGGAATAATCGTCAAACCAAGGTCGATTGGCAGTTCACCACGAATGATGCGCGAATTAAACTGAAACGGCTATATCCGAAACTTTAAAACATACACTGTAATAGTCTATGACCACATCAACATGATGGGTCGATATTCCTTTGCTGTTCCGGAGACCGTCGCCCGTGGAGAGCTATGCCCCCTGCGGAACCCTCAAGACAATGAATGAGGCTTATCTGACTTTTCTGTTCCATTGCTCCCCAGACCCCTTATCCTGCAGGTAGCAATATTCGTAATGTCGTTCCTTTACCTTGTGCACTTTGCACCAGAATGGCTCCATGATGCGAACGCATGATCCCTGCGGCCAAGGCCAGTCCCAGGCCGCGACCAATAAACCTGGTGGTGAAAAAAGGTTCAAAGATACGCTCAGTATCGCCTGGCGCTATACCGCCGCCTGTATCGGTGATCTGACAAAAGGCATAGGTGGATGTACCCGGAAGACCTTCCCGAAAATGAAGGGGAATGGCAGTGGAACTATAAAGCTCTGTTCCAAAGATGATTTCAATCTGTCCTGTTGCTTTTGTCAATGATTCGAGAGCATTGGTTAGGATATTTTTAAGAACTTCTTTGATCTGTATCTTGTCGAATCTGCATGTTATTGGCATGGACGGCGGGGTCAATTGAACCACAACAGAGGGGGGGAATGTGTCCTGGATGGCAAAGAGAACCTCCCTGGTAATCTCAACCAGGTTCTCTAATTGCAGCCTGGGTTCCCCCTGCCCGACATACGTCAACATGGAGCTTCCCACCTTGGTGGCCTCTTTGGCCGCTTGCGATGCCATGCCGGCCATATCCATTTCTTTTGATTCGGCCGGCAGTATTCTGCGCAGCATCTCCAGATTTCCCAAAACAACCAACATGGAATTGTTAAAACGATGGGCAATGGCCCCAGCCATTGTTTTCAGAGATTCGATCCGTTTTGCCTGTTCCTGCCGCTGGCTTGCTTCCAGGGTTAATTGTTCCTGTTCTTTCTGTCTGCTGATATCAAGGTGGATACCAACGGCCCGCAAGGGATTTCCCTCTGGATCCCATTGAAACACTTTACCCGCATCAAGAACCCAGATCCATTTCCCTGACTTGTGCCGAAGCCGGTGTTCAGTCATATAAACAGGAGTCCGTCGTTCCAGGTGATCGTCCAGCGCCTTCGTGATCTCGTCTACCTCGTCAGGATGAACCAATTTTTCCCAGGTTGACACATTCGGTGCCAACTCATCCAGGGTATAGCCCAGAATTTCAGCCCAACGTTCATTATAGAGAACCTCGCCGGTCTGGATATTCCAGTCCCAGGTGCCAAGACGAGCGGCGTCAATGATAAACTTAAGACGATCTTTGGTGGCCAGTGCCTCTTCTTCCATCTGCACTGTTCTAGTGATATCGACAAGATATCCCTGGTAATGGCTGATCTGGCCGTTGCTATCCCGCACCAGGGTCGTAGCATCAAGCACCCAGATGATCTTGCCATCCAGTGCTATCAACCGATAAGGCTCATGGATAAAAGAGGTGCTGCCTGTCAAGTCTGTCAAGGAATTGGCATAAACCTCAGCCGCCACCCTTTTTCTATCATCGGGATGAATCAGAGACGAGTAGAGGACAGAACCATTGAAAAATTCCTGATCTGAATATCCCAGAATTTCAAGGACATTCTCAGACACATATTCTACCGGCCAGTTTTCACTATTTTGCCAGATAAAGATAATGACCGGACCATTCATAAACATAGCCCGGTCTTGTCGCAGGGTCGTTTCGATGTCATGCTTGACGGTAATATCATGGATAGTGCCAAAAGACCGGACTGGCTCACCATCCTTGTTATATTCGGTGGTGCAGATTTCCCGTACCCATTTTATGCCCCCATTATGCAAAAGGAGACGATGCTCAATGTCATACTGCCCTTTATTCTCTACCGAATCAGTGTAGGATTTCTGTACATAATCCCGATCATCGGGATGGACTTGGGCCAGAAAGGCCTCGAAAGTTTTGTTGAATTGCTGCGGATCTACATCAAAAATGTGGTAAATTTCATCTGACCAGTACAGTACCTTGGTTTGGATATTTAATTCCCAATGTCCTAGTCCGGCTATATGCTGGGCTTCTTTCAGGAGTAGTTCACTGTGCCGTAGTTTTTTTTCTTTTTCTTTAAGCGAGGTGATGTCTCGATTGCTTGCCCTGCGCCCCAGCCATTTCCCTTGTTGATCCAAAGCCGCCTGGCATTGATGCCATATCCAGCGAGTCTGGCCGGTTTTGGTGATAAGGCGGAACTCCATCTCTGATTTTTCAAGACCAAGTAGAAAATGTTGCTGGCGATGACTACTGACTTTTCCCCGATCATCAGGATGGACAATGTCTAAAAAAAGATCAGGGGTCGCCATGAACTCTTCCCGTGTGTAGCCCGTTATCCGCTCACATGATGGCGACATGTATTTACATCTGCCATCCGCATCAAGCCAGACCTCCCAGTCATAGGAGGAATCAACCATGATCCGCAATTCTGCTGCGTTTAATAAGCTTGAAGGGGCTGAGTGAGACTGCATAACCTCTCTCCTTAACTCTATGCTATTTAACTTAATTAAGGGAAAATACATGCCTATGTACTTGCGACTTCCTCGCCTGTTGCCCTTCTCTGAAAAGTATATATCAAGATCCCTTCCGGTGTCAACGGCAGGAGGGTCAGGTGAGCCGTCGTTCAAAAAATATTCGTAATATTAAAATAGCCTCAATTTTTCAACCTATGGCCGATTACAGATAATGAACTAGTGGTCCGTTTTTACTGCTTTTTACTAGTAAAATTGAGTTGCTCTTACTGATGATTCTATCCATATAGGTAGCGGCAAGGGAAAAAGCCTTGGAATAATCACTTTCCAGACAATGAAAGGAGGCAAAGGCGGAGGCATAAGTGCAGCCGGTTCCGTGCAGATTGGCGCTTTTGATGCGTATTCGTTTGCTTGTTCTAATCTCCTGATTTTTCATGACCAGATAATCATGAATATCTGGTCTCTCTGGTTCCAGATGGCCTCCCTTGACGATTACCGCCTGCAGATGCTCATGTCTGGCCAGGATAGTTCTGGCACAGGCCAGGGCCTCTTCCGGTGTCGCTATTTCCTGCTGACACAGTTGTGCAAGCTCCAGGCAATTGGGGGTAAGGACAGTGACCTTGCTGATCAGCTGATCGCTCAGTTCCGCAAGGCTGGCACAACTGAGCAGGGACTGACCAGTTGTTGATGTAAACACCGGGTCATAGATCACCTCGCCTTGATAGCTGGCCAGGAGTTTCCCTAAGGCACTCGCTATCTCGATTGTACCAACCATACCAATCTTGATATGCGTCACATGGTGATCACTCAGCACGGCCTGGACCTGCCTGACCACCAACCCGCCATCAAGGGGAACAGACTCGGTAACTCCTCTGGAATTCTGGACGGTAATACAGGTAATCGCCGCTGCACCATAGACGCCGATGGCGGTCATGGTCTTGAGATCCGCCTGGATACCGGCCCCGCCCGTGGGATCTGAACCGGCAATCGTCAATACGGTTGGCGAAATTTTTGTTTGGGTGTGATTCATGGAAAATGGTTGAGCAAGAAAGGGGGGTATACAGAAGCCGTTGTAACAAAATAGGGCTGTCGCTTGGGTGGCCATTGCGTAACGGATTCTAGACAGTCATCAGAGTTGCTTAATATAGTGAAATACAATAGTATTGCAAGGCTTGAATCAGAGAGCAAAAAAGTCCATCAGGAAAAACATCACTTATAGCATCATATTATGACAGCATCTCTTCACAATTACGACGAAAGCAAGATCAAGACCCTCAGCTCCCTTGAGCATATCCGCAAGCGGCCAGGGATGTATATCGGCCGCCTTGGCAGCGGCACGCACCCCGATGACGGTATCTATATCCTGCTCAAGGAGGTGGTGGATAATGCCGTGGATGAATATATCATGGGAGCGGGCAAGCGGGTCAATGTCCACATTGGCGAGGATGGGATGGTCACAGTGCGCGACTTTGGCCGCGGCATCCCCTTGGGCAAGATCGTTGACTGTGTCTCCACCATCAATACCGGCGCCAAATACAATACCGAGGTCTTTCAGTTCTCCGTTGGCCTCAACGGCGTGGGCACGAAAGCGGTAAATGCCATGTCATCACACTTCAAGGTCACGGCCTTTCGAGAGGGAAAATTCGCCAGCGCGATTTTTGCCAAAGGGGAGCTGATCAGTCAGGAAGAGGGGATGAGCGCCGAGGCCAACGGTACCTTGGTGGAATTTATCCCGGACCGGGAGATGTTTGCCGACTACACCTTTGATCGTGGATTTATCGAAGAACGTCTCTGGCGGTATGCCTATCTCAATGCCGGACTGAAACTTTATCTGGACAAAAGCTGCTATTATTCCGCCAACGGTCTTCTTGATCTGCTGGCCAAAGAACTGGATGACCAGAATATCTATGACCCCATCTATTATCGTGATGCCACTTTAGAATTCGCCTTTTCCCATACCGACGGCTACGGCGACACCTATTATTCCTTTGTCAACGGCACCTATACCAGCGAAGGCGGCACCCATCTTTCCGCCTTCCGCGAGGGAATACTGAAAGGGGTTAATGAGTTTTCTAAAAAAAGCTTTATTGGCCAGGATGTCCGGGACGGCATTGTCGGCACCCTGGCAATCAAGATCAAGGACCCTCTGTTTGAGTCCCAGACCAAGAACAAACTGGGCAATGGCGACATCCGTTCCTGGATCGTTAATACGGTGAAAGACGCGGTATCCAGTGCCCTCTATAAGAATAGTGAGGCCGCGGAAAGGCTGATTGAGAAGATCCAGCGCAATGAAAAGGTGAGGAAGGAGCTGCAGAGCGTGCGCCTGGAGGCCAAGGCGAAATCAAAGA
>CAITDH010000312.1 GCA_903891045.1 uncultured Desulfobulbaceae bacterium
ACCGGCAAGGCCATTGTCAATGATCCTTACAACCAGCTTCTTTTTGAGCTGGTTGCCGCCCGTCCCAACAACCTGAGTTGGAAAGAGGTCGGCGATCAGGCGGCGCTCATCTTTAAACACGGAATGGGAGAAGAGTATCTGCAACCCGGCTCGTTGCCGGCTATTTTGCACAAGATCATGGATCAGAAACAGATTGAGAAACATAGTGAGAAGCAGAGTGGTACGGCTAGCAGTTCGAGCACTCCACAGGTCCCGGCTTCGCCTGTCCCGGCAACTGGCTTAGGCGTGCGTCAAGCACCAGGAGCGGACGCCAACTGATCATGGCCCTGATGAAACGCAACGAACTTGCCGCCTGGCTTGCCCAAGGGGGGACGGAGCAGGAGGCGCGCGTCTATCTCTTTCTGGGGGAGAGGTATCTGTGCCGAGAGGCGGCGGATCTGGTGCAACAGGCCTTGCTGCAGAAGGGCGGGGGAGTGGTGCACGCCATTGACGGCGATCAGGAAGATCCTGGCCAAACCCTTGGCCGGATCATTAATTTCAGCCTGTTGCCGGGGCGGCAGATCTACCGGGTGACGGACAGCCGTCTTTTTCATTCGACGGCGGTGGCGGAAAAGATCTGGAACAAGGCCGTGCAGGCCCATGATGAGGGCAGGCCAGGGCCGGCGCTTCGGCACATCCAGAACCTGATGGAGTTGGCTGCACTCGGCGTGGATGAGTCCTTGGCAGAGATGGACCCGGATCAGTGGAAGCAGGTTTTTGCCTTCGCCAAGCCTGATGGTTCACTGGCCTGGGCGGATACGTTGCTCGCGGAGGCCGGGCCACAGGCAGGCATCAAGGGCGGTGGGGCGGCAATCCTTGCTGACCGTTATCTTGCCGCTTTTACCAAGGGTTTGCCGGGGCAGAATTTTCTGTTTCTCAGTGCCGAAAATGTTGATAAGCGCAAGCAGCTTTTCACCTTCATCAAAAAAAATGGTCTGGTTGTCGATTGTGCCATTGATGCCGGAGCCAGTTCTGCGGCGCAGAGGGGACAGGAAGAGGTCTTGCGTGAGCTGGCGCTTAAGACCCTTGCTCATTTTCAGAAAAAAATAGAGCCACAGGCCATGAAGATGCTCTTTGAACGGGTGGGCTTTCATCCGGTGGCGGTGGTCATGGAACTTGAGAAGGTTATCCTGTTTGTCGAGGAGAGGCCGATAATCAGTTGTGCCGATCTTGAGGCCATGGTGGGTCGGACCAGGGAAGATGCCCTCTTTGAGTTGACGGAGGCCTTCGGCAACCGACAGGTTGCTTCGACCCTGGTGATTCTCGGCCGTCTTGTAGAAAATGGAATTCATGCCCTTGCGATTCTGGCCACCATGCGTAATTATATAAGAAGGCTGCTGCTGTTTCGTTCCCTGCAGTTGCAGGATCACCCCCACTGGCAGCGCGGGATGCAGGCCAGGCAGTTCCAGGATGTCTATTTGCCGGCGCTCAAGGAAAAGGGGGAGTGGCCCGAGATGTTGAAAGGTCATCCATATGCCCTGTATATGAGTTTTAAAAAGGCGGAAGAGTTCTCCTGCCCGGTGTTAAAGGAGTGGCTGGCCCTTTTGCTGCAGGCAGATTTCCGGCTGAAGGGATCGCCCCTGCCGTCAACCCTGATTCTGGAAGAGCTGTTTCTTGCCATGTTTGCCTGGAAGAAAGTTGAAAATTAAAAAAGTTTTGAACAACCTGATTATGTGGGATAGCAATGAGCAAGACAAAAGATGAGCATCAAGGATTAGTTGCCACCAAAGACAGGGAGGAGATCCGTGAACCTTCTCTCTATAAGGCGTTGCTCCATAATGATGATTATACCTCCATGGAATTTGTGGTTGCTATCCTCGAAAATATTTTTGGCAAGACAACATCGATGGCGACCAAGATCATGCTCGATGTGCATCAGGAAGGGATTGGGGTCGCTGGAATCTATACCCGGGAGATCTGCGAGACCAAGATTGAACTGGTGCATCATCTGGCGAGAAAGAATGGTTTCCCTTTGCGTTGTTCCCTTGAGAAAATATAGGATTACCCATTAGTTATGGGAATAGGGTGAGAAAAAATGCTGAGTAAGACATTGGAAATGGCATTGGTGAAGGCGATCAGAGAGGCAAAGAACTATCGGCATGAATATGTGACGGTCGAACATATGCTCTATGGCCTACTCTCGGATGAGTTGACTGCCCATATTATCAGTCAGTGTGGTGGTTCCATTGAAAAACTGAAACAGCGGTTGGAGGCCTTCTTCACCGGCGAGTTGCCTATCTTGGGCCCTGTCGGTCCTAGTGAGCCGGCCCAGACCATGGCCTTTAACCGGGTGCTGCAGCGGGCGGTCTCTCATGTCCAGAGCTGCGGCAAGAGTGAGGTGGATAGCGGTGATGTGCTGGCCGCGATTTTTTCGGAGGCGGAGTCCCATGCCGTCTATTTTCTTGGTTCGGAAGGGGTGGGTCGTCTGGCGGTGATTGAATATATCTCCCATGGCCTGCCGTCCGAAGGCTTGCAGAAGGAGCCGCTGCCCCGGCCGCCCGCCGGACCTGGAGCGGAGCCTGAGACCAGAGAGAAGGAGAAGGACGAGAAGATCCTCCAGGACTTTACGGTAAATTTGACCCGCCGGGCGGCGGAAGGTCGTCTTGATCCCCTTATTGGCCGGGATACAGAGGTGAACCGGATGATGCAGGTCCTCTGTCGGCGCAAGAAAAATAATCCCTTGCTGGTGGGTGAACCAGGGGTCGGCAAGACGGCCATTGCTGAGGGGCTGGCCCTGCGTATCCATGATGACAGCGTGGCCCGGAACGCAGGCAATAAGGGACTGGCTCCCGATCTCCTGCAGGACACGGAGATCTATCTCCTCGATATGGGGACGCTGGTGGCCGGCACCAAATATCGGGGTGATTTTGAGAAGCGGATGAAGGGCGTGGTCGAGGCCGTGGAGCGCAAGAAAAACGCCATCCTTTTCATTGATGAGATCCATACCATTGTCGGCGCCGGCGCCACCAGCGGCGGCTCCATGGATGCCTCCAACCTGTTGAAGCCGGCCCTGCAGTCAGGGGTCCTGCGCTGTATCGGCTCAACCACCTACGAAGAGTACAAAAACCATATCGAAAAGGATCGGGCCCTTTCCCGCCGCTTTCAGAAAATCGATGTGGTGGAGCCTTCCATTGAGGAAACCCGGCTGATCCTCCAGGGATTGCAGCATAAATATGAGCAGCACCATCAGGTCAAATATGCGGCAACGGCGATCAGGGCCACGGCCGAACTGGCTGACCGCTATATCAACGACCGTTTTTTGCCGGATAAGGCCATTGATGTCCTTGACGAGGTGGGCTCTTCTTTCCGTATGGCCGGCAAGATCGGCCGCACGGTCACGGTCCGGGATGTGGAGGCGGTGGTCTCGCGCATGGCCCGGGTCCCGGCCAAAAGCGGGACGAGCGCCGAGCTTGGTTCCCTGCAAGATCTGGCCGCCACCATGAAAGGGGTGATCTTTGGCCAGGATGAGGCCATCGACACGGTGGTGGGTGCGGTCAAACGGGCGCGGGCAGGGCTCAGCCATCCCCAGTCGCCCACCGGCTGTTTTCTCTTTGCCGGGCCCACCGGAGTGGGCAAGACCGAGGTGGCCAGGCAGCTGGCCCAGACC
>CAITDH010000313.1 GCA_903891045.1 uncultured Desulfobulbaceae bacterium
AACCTGGTTGGCATGTTGAATACGAGCATCAGCTGTAAGGCTCTTCGCTCGGGCCTTGAACTCGGCTAATTGAGCCTGTACCAGTTCCAGTTCGGCTTCTATCTTCTGTGTGTAGGCATCTTTTGTTTTCATAATATTAGTCCTTCCTTGATGGATTGAGGGCTCATCGGGCTTTCTTGAAAAGTCTGATTAAAAACAGTAGCGCAGTAGATCCCAAACGTCCTTGTTGGCCTCACCTTGCTGTTTCAGTTGGATCCTCATGGCGTTAACTTTCTGTTTAAGATTGTTGATCTGCTTGTCATATTTGATATGAGCAGCGGCTGTAAGGCTCTTTTGCGGGGCCTCGAACTCGGCTAATTTGTCCTGTACCCTTTCCAATTCCGCCTCTATCTTTTGTTTGTAGACCTCTTTGCTGTTCATAACGTCTTTCCTTTATACATATTAAGGGATGGAGGATTTTTTGGTTTTTTTGACAAGTCGGGCCAAAAGCAAACATCACCACGGTTCCAGCCATCTGCCGGCCTGCATAGAGTTGCATGCCCAAATTCAGGTCATCTATGCAGGCAGCATGCCAGAGAGATTGTTGCATGAAACCGTTCAAGCGGCCACTTATAGGCGTCGACCTTGAATGACGCGAATCAGAATTACTACGACTGCGACGACCAAGAGGATATGAATAAATCCGCCCATGGTGTAGGAAGAGACAAAACCCAGAATCCAAAGGATAACCAAGACAACTGCAATTGTTTCGAGCATTTTTTCTCCTTTTGCCATAGCTTGGCGAATCAAAAATCTGGCACCCGCTGTTTGGAGCGTCAGCCTTCAGCCTTCAAGATGCAGTCAGGTATATAGTCCCCTTGTAACAATTCTCTTCAACGTGTAGCGGTTATAATCGCCCCTGGAGTGGATGTCTGGGGCGATGCACTGTCACTTAAGTCGCATGTCATTTTTGACTGATTTTACCCCATTGACCTTCCTGGCGACTTCTATCGCTTGGTTGATATCCGCCTTGGAACCGACGAAACCGCTCAGTTGCACGACTCCCTTGAAGGTTTCAACATTGATCTCGTTAGTTTTCAGGGAGGGGGTATCGAGTATTGCCGCCTTCACCTTTGTGGTGATAACAGTATCATCGACATATTCTCCGGTTCCTTCGTGCTTAGATGTTGAGGCGCATCCCACGAAAAATGTCAACAGGATGATTAAGGAAAAAGCGGAAAAAAACTTTGAATGTTTCATGGTTAAATCCTCCAATAAAAAAATAAACTCAATACCCCTGGATGCTGAACATACCAAGGATTCCTGTGACACTCTTGTCACGTTAGCACCTTTCTCATGGCCTCAAAAAAAAGATGGCGACAATGAGGTGTCAAACGAGAAGCATAATTTCATTCTTCTCTACTCTTTCTTAAAGCAATCTTTATGCCATGCTCCAAACACTCAGCATCATGTTATTCATCATGCTGATTTTTTTTGGAATAATTGGTTAAAAAAAATTATGGGACTGTCATTAACCACCATATAAAACGGGTCATATTTAACCTGTGGTCATATATGGCCCTTTATCCAGTCTCTTTGGTGTTATTGGATGACAGAGGAAAAGAAGTGGCTCCATTCACTTGAACAGTATAGTGAATTTTTTTAAGTGGATTCTCTGCTGATTCTTACAACAAACAAAGCCAATCAGGAAATCTGGGTATGTGAGGCCTGTAAAAATGGGGCAATTGAATCCATTTTAACTGGTAGCTGGAAGCTGATTGATCGGAGTGCTGACCCTGATATCCGGTGTACTGTTTGTGATAAGGTTGCTGTGAAAGAGAGAGCCTGACTGTTGCCAGCTCGTGAGTGTCTGTGCGCTGTAAAAGGGGAGTGAAAAAAACAGGATAGAAAAACCCAGTTCGAACAAGGAATCTCGAGTCAAGACCGGAGGGCGACCGGAGAACGAAAAAAGGGCCTAGAGGAAAACCCCTAAGCCCTTGACTACTTGGTGCGCCCGGACGGATTCGAACCGCCGACTCCCGGATTCGAAGTCCGGTGCTCTATCCAGCTGAGCTACGAGCGCCTGTCTGATCAGTAAACGAATTCCATAATTTACCATGATTTTGTTATTGTTTGTATAAATAAATGATGACGCTGCAAAAGTTTCCGGTTGTCAACCACCACAGGTTATCCTGATTGTTTCTGCCTTTTCACTGATCCCTTTTTTCAGCACTTCATGATTGTAGGCCGCAATCACATCCCGGCGCTTGAGCATGCCTACTACCCATCTGTTTTCCAGATCTTCCACAACCGGGATCTCTTCCAGGCCTTTGATGTCAAAGAGCTGCATGGCTGTATAGAGCGAGTCGTCGGGGGTGAGCATGATCACGTTGCGACTGCATATTCCCCCTACCAGATAACAGACCCGTTCTGCTTCATCTTTTTGCAGGATATTTTTCACATCCTGCATGGAGATGATCCCGGTCATTTTCCCTGAGTCATCAATCACGGGAAAGTATAAGCCTCCCTTGGCGAGGCGAAATATCTCTAAGAGTTGGTTGATGTTGGCTTTTTCACTGATGAAATCGACATCTTCGGTGATTGCCTTGCCGACGCGGATGGACTTCATGATGGCCGTTTCGCGGCCTTCGTGGATGTCAATGCCTTCACGGGTGAAATCAACCGTGTCGATGGAATCTTTATTAAATCTCTTGGCAACCATGGTGCTGATAATGGAGGTGAGCATAATGGGCACAATAATCGTGTAGTTGCCGGTCATTTCAAAGAGCAGAAAGGTGGCAGTCATGGGCGCGTGGGTCGATGCGGCCAGAAAGGTGCCAATGCCTACGGTGGCGTAGGCGCCTGGGTCAGCAGTCATGGCGGGCGAGAGGATATTGGCCAGATAGCCAAAGGCGCCGCCGATCATCGCTCCGATAAAAAGGGCAGGAGCAAAAACCCCACCAGCGCCGCCGGAGCCAAGGGTTATGGCGGTGGCGATGATCTTGAGGAAGATCAGGGCAACCAGGATGGGGAGGGTGCCGCTGCCATTGAGAACTGACTCGATAAACTGATAGCCATTGCCCATGATCTGGGGATAGGCCATGCCGATGCAACCGATGATAAAGGCGCCGGTCAGTGGTTTGAGCTGGGGATGGATGGGCAGGGCCTGGTATTGGTCGCGGATAAAGTAAAAGATGCGGATATGAAAGACGGCGATCAGGCCGGTGATGACGGCCATGACGGTGTAGATCGGCAGCTCGAAAAAGGGGTTGACCAGGTGATAAGCTGGGATGGAGAAAGCCGGGTTTTCACCATACCAGGCCCTGGTGACCACTGTCGATATGGCTGAGGCAATGACCAGGGCGGAAAAAGATGAGATTTCAAAGGTGCCGAGCAGGACAATTTCCGAGGCAAAAAAGATGCCGGCGAGTGGAGCGTTAAAGATACCGGCAATGCCCCCGGCGCAGCCGGCGGCAATATAGACCTTCATCCGGGCGCCAGATACCCTGGAGATCTGGCCAACCTGCGAGCCAATGGCCCCGCTGATAGCGGCAATCGGCCCTTCGACGCCGGCGGAGTTACCGGTGCCGATGGTCAGGGCGGTGGATATGAGCTTGAGAAAGATGGTCCTGGCCCTGATGTATCCGCCTTCCAGGTTCACCTTGCGCAGGAATTTGGTGAAGCCGTAGCCGTTTACTTCACCTGGAAAGAGCAGGGACAGCGGGATCAGCAGGACCATGCCAGCCATGGGGATCAGGGGCAGGAGCAGCAGGTGCCACCCCCCCAGGTGGATGCCCAACAGTTTTTTGCCGCCTGCAAAGAGAATCGTCTCGACCCCTTCGACCACGCTGCGAAAGAGAATAATGCTGACTCCGGTCATCAACCCGATACAGGTGGCAATGATCATCATCCGCACATTTTCGCCGGGGATAAATTTTTGCAGGGTGATTTTCATTGTTTTTGCGGCACGGTGCAGCCAGCTGCCTTGGCCTGTTTCAGGAAAAAGTCATCGGTCATGCCGGCAATATAGTCACGGGTCATGGTTGCCGGTGTCTGATTGCTCAGGTGTGAGTCTGCCATGCTGCTTATTAGATCACTCGGTGCTGCCCTGTCCGTGCCGTTGTTTTCCAGGCAATCAAGATAAAATTCAAAGAGCGTTTCGTAGCAGTTTTTTATAAGAGGCATACTGGTTTTCGTCTGGGGATGCAGGTAGATACTGGCGTAATTGAACTGCTTGAGCTCTTTTAGGACGCCCGCGATTTCATCGCTGAATCCGATATGGTCGGTTGCAGGGTTGTGCGGTGCGCCCGGAGCTGCGACCTGACTGTGAGTAATCAGATCCGTGACCAGGGTATAAACAATGGAGCCGTTGCTCTCCCCTAAAATCTCTCGACAAGATTTTGGAATATCTGCTCGTTTGATCAGTTTCAGGGTGATGGCATCCTCAATGTCCCGGCCGATATAGGCTATGGTATCGGCCATACGCACTGCGCATCCTTCCAGAGTGGCTGGGTGCAGATTGATTGCGGGGTCTGCCTGCTTGGCGGCCAGCTTCTGGTCGAAATCGGTGAAATCGCTAATGGGCATGGGGATCAGGTGGCGCGCGTGCAGCTCGCCATCGTGGCAGAGGATGCCATCCAGGGTCTGCAGGCTAAGATTCCAGCCTTGCCCTTGGCGTTCCAGTTGATCAAGAAAACGGATTGATTGGATATTGTGCTGAAAAGGGGGGAGGCCGTGTTTGGTACAGAGTACGGCCAGGAAATGTTAGCCATCGTGACCGAAAGGGGGATGGCCGATATCATGGCCAAGGGCGATGGCCTCAATGAGATCTTCGTTGAGATGGAGAAAGCGGCCGATGGTTCTGGCAATACGGGAGACCAGCTGAACGTGCAAGACTCGGTGGGTGATGTGGTCGTTGGCGATCAGGCAAAAGACCTGGGTCTTATCGATGTAACGGGTGTAGGCCCGGGAGTGGAGGATGCGATCAGCATCCAGGGCATAGGCTTGCCGGTGCCCTCTTATCGTTTCTTTTTTTCTTCTTTGAGCATGAATGCTTAAACTGGCGGCAGGAGAAAGGCGCCGCTGCTCATCAAGATTGAGATCGTCCAGGATGGCAAAAAGGAGTGCATGTGGGGCTGACTCTGACATAGGGGATTGTTGAGGAGTGAACACGGTAAGAGAAACAGGAAAATTTCTATTATAAAAAACTGAAATATGATGGGCTCGTAAAAAATCCAAAACATGCCTTTTTGCATTACATCACTATCCGAGATTATTAATGTAGATTAGTCGATTTTGATTTATGAGTCCCTCAAGCATACCATTTCTCTATAAAAATAATACAGTACGATGTGGTGGTGCTGGAAGTAATTGGTAACTTCTCAATAACTGGTGCTATCCTGTATGCAATGCATGCTTTATTGCAATCCCGATTTGCTCTACTGTGTAAGGTTTTTTGATAAATTGAACGATTCCAAGTTCGCGAATTTTGTTTACTTCCTCATCTTCTGAGAAACCACTTATAGTAATCGCTTTTTGTGTGGGATTTGTTTTGAGTATTTGCTCGAATGTTTCACGGCCATTCATGCCTGGTTCCATAATCATATCCAGGATAACTAGATCAGCTTTGTTCTGGCTAAGGTAGACAATAGCCTCTTCACCACAGGTGACAGCATAAGTCTGATAATTCAGCTTGTCCAGCAGATTACAGGCAATCACTCTTTGGCTTTTTTGGTCGTCAACGACTAAAATGGTCTCCCCATGTCCTTTGTATGCATTCATAGAGATACCGATTGGTCTTTCAGTAGCTTGTTTTTTTGTGGCAGGAAAGTAGAGCTCAAAGGTCGTTCCTTTTTCATTGCTTTGCACATTAATATAGCCGTTGTGATCATGAACTGTGCTCCAAACAATGGCCAGGCCAAGCCCAGTGCCACTTCTGCCCATTTCTTTCTTTGAATAGAATGGCTCAAAAACTTTATTTAACGCATGTTCAGGGATACCAGCACCATTGTCAGAGATGGTGAGTACGACATATTCCCCGGCATTGATATGTTCATATGCGTTGAGTGGTGCATCAAGAAGTCTATTGCTGGTGGAAATAATAATAGTGCCATCTTTTCCGACGGCTTCCAAAGCATTATTGAGAAGGTTCATTACTGCCTTGCAGATATGAATTTCTGAGCAGTTAACATTGAGCAGGTCGTCGGCAAGTTGTGTTTCAATTATAACTTCTTTAAACTGTGAAGTGATTGCCTGCTGTTCAATCGAAGCCAGATGATTCTTAATGAGGGCATTTAGGCTGCAGATTTTTTTGGTTGCTGTGGTGCCACGGGCTATGGTGAGTAAATCAGAGACGACTGCTGCGGCACGTTTACCCGCATCACGAATAAATTCAATGGATTCTCTGTGTTTGTCAGATTTGTCCATCTGCATAAGTATTATTTCTGGAAAAGTGACAATACCTGATAAAATATTATTGAGATCATGGGCTATAGAACCGGCCATCAAGCCAAGGGTCTCAATTTTGTTTGCCATTGCCAGTTTTTCCAGAAGTTTTATTTTTTCCTGTTCGGCCTTGATTCGTGTCGATGTGTCTCGTATGGCACAGACCCTGACTTTTTTGTCATGGTATTCTATGTAGCTGCTATTGCTTTCAATAGGGAAAATCGTTCCATCTTTCTTTAATCCTGTGGTCTCATGGAACCCCACTTCACCGTTTTTGATTCTTGCACTCACATCAATAAGCATTTGAGGAATAAATAATTTTTCAAGTATATTGGTACCGACTAGCTCTTCTTTCTGGTATCCAAATATGTCGTAAAATTGTTGGTTTGCTTCAAGAAGAACACCTTGGTCATGGATTATGATTCCTTCCCAGGAAGCCTCTGCCAGTATTTGGAATCGCTCTTCGCTGGAACTGAGAGCCTTTTTTAGTTGTTTATGTTTGATCGCCTTTTCTATGGTTTTGAGAAGCAGGTCAGAATCGATAGGTTTTTTCAGGTAATCATAGGCTCCTTTTCTCAAGGCCTGGATCGCAGTTTCCATTGAACCATTGCCGGTCAGCATAATTGGAACCAAAAAGCGATTATTCTCTTTTATCGAATCAATGACATCGTAGCCATACATGTCGGGTAACTCAATATCAAGAAGAGCAAGGTCAAAAACATGCTTGTCCAGGAGGTCTATGGCTTCGCGACCACAGGTGGCAATCGTGACCTGATATCCATAAAAGGAAAGGATTTGCTTGAGCGTTTCACCGAAACGTATTTCATCATCTACAAGAAGAATATATTGAGTGTGATCCATCAAGAGACCTCATTTTGTGGATGTTGTAAAATTTACCGCACCTGTCTTAAAGATTGTCAATGGGCAGAATAATTGTAAACGAGGTTCCATTATCCTTGTTGCTTTTGCAGGTGATAGTTCCGTTGAGTTTTGAAATTATATTCTGAACGATGGAAAGCCCGAGTCCCGAGTTTCCTGTGCCTTTGGTGCTTATAAAAGGATCAAAAAGATTGGATGCAATTTCATCAGCTATGCCTGGTCCATCATCACGGATGATTATTTCCACAAAGTGTTGGTGTAGATGCACCCTGTTTAGAGTTACTTTTTCGTTAGCCGAATCTTTGCGATGGGCTTCTAAATAGATATTTCCGCCTTCCTGGATTGCCTCTGCCGCATTTTTGATAAGATTGATTATTACTTGTTTGATATCATCTGCAGGGGCCATGATGGAAGGAAGGTCGGGATTCGGGGTAAAGTGAATCTGGATTTTGGAGGTATATAAGATGGATTTGGAAAGAATTTTACATAAATCAGTCAATAAAGAGTTTAGGTCTACGTTTTCACATTCTTTTTTGTCAGAAGGAGTAAAATTGTCTAATTGCTGAACAATGTTTGAAATACGGTTGACCTCGCTATTCAGGATTTTTAAATCTTCTTTTAGTGTTGATGACTGAGTAAATTTGAGTTCGAATATTTTAAAATAATTCTTGATAATGGCGAGAGGATTATTGACTTCGTGGGCAATTTTAGCAGCAGCCAGGGATGTTGCCGCTAGGCGTTCTTCCTGGATTATTTTTGTCTGTTTTTCTCTGACCTCATGAAGGTGGAGGGAGAGTGCTGTCTGATTTGCCATAAGATGCAAAAGTCTGGCATAGCCCTTAAGCTTGGCTTCTTTTATGCCAAGGACAATAACTCCGACAGCTATGTTCTTGGCTATCATGGGGATATATGTAATTCCATTTCTTCCTATTAAATTAATGAGTTGAGAATCTGCCAAGCTGGGTTTGTTTGTGGATGTGAGTTCGTGGGTGGTGATGATTCTCTGTTCGATTATTGACCTGGCAAGAAGACTGGTGGTGATTTCGCTCGGAAGTATCATGTCCTGGACTAATTCTTGAAAGCGGTTATGCGGAGAAGTGCAGCCAAAAAGCGTCTTGCTGTCAACGTCCTGGAGGAAAAAGAGGATGGTATCAACTTCTAAAAGTGTATGCAGGGCCTGCTCTGTGGCCTGCAGGATAGAATATCTGTCGCTGGTTTGAAGTAGGTTTTCCAGAAAACAAGTCAACAAAGAGCTGTCCTGTACCCTGGTTACGAGTTGAAGGGAGTGTTTGTCGAGGGGATTTGTCTTTGGTTCCTCTTTGCCTATCGGGGCCTTAATTGTCAGTTCCAGGCTCGTGGCAATATTTTCTATTTCTTCTTGAACGCCGGAGATGATGCTATTCATCTGCTGGTTGTTGAGCCCTAGTAACTCATGACCAATGGCGAATGTTGAAATCTGATCCTCGCCGTTGGCCTTGCTGAGTTTGTGTGCCAGACAGGTTATTTTGACCAGAGGGAAGCCGTTTTTGACACGGTCAAGAGGTTCGTGATGGTAAAGGGCAGCATCAGCCATGAATGAGTTGAGCTTCCAGTGTTTGATTAACCAGGCCCCCGCCTCGCAGTGGGTGATGCCGATTTGTTGTTTTTCCGCATCACATTCGTCTGCCTGACTTTCAAGTAATGGTAATATAAGCGAGTATTCTTTTGGGAAATTTGTCCAGAGTAATAATTTCCCCAGATTGTGGAGCAAACCGGATACATAGGCCTCTTCAATGTTGATATACTTTATTTGTTGGGCAATTCTTTTGGAAAATATGGCACAGGAAAAAGAGTTCCACCAGAAACGGTCCATTGGAAATGATTCGTTTCGTTTTATTCCGTTGAAGACCTGGTGTATGGAGGCGGTTATCGCGATATTTTTTATGGTTTCGGCTCCAAGATAAAGAACGGCTTTTTCAAGACTGGTGAATTTTCCTTGTAGATTGAAGTATGCGGAATTGACAAGTTGGAGAGCTTTGGCGCTGATGGATGGATCTTGGGCTATAATCTTGATAAGTTGTTTGATATCAAAATTTTCCTGCTCGTTAATTTCAATGATCTGCAACAGTACCTGCGGTAGGGAGGGAAGGTTGTTTGAATCCTGAAGACGAGCAAAGAGATGAGCGTTATTGGTCATGATATACTATTTATTGACACTATAAATATATTTAATATCTAGTTTAATTATTGTCTGTTTTACTCTCGTATATTACATCATATATTATATGATATTTGTTGACTTATAGTCAATTATGATATCGAGGGGAATTGAATTAATTGTGCGTCCTGTTGAACATATTGTCTGTTTAGGATGATCTATGACCAGATATGTATTGTGAATGTATTTCTATAAGATAAAAAGTTTCTTTTTGCATCAAGGAGAATCCATGAAGATCATAATCGAATTTTGTACAAAGTGAAACTATCAACCTCGTGCTTCCAGGTTGGAAGAGGAATTGAAGAATACGTTTGGCGCGGAGGTGGAGTTGCTCCCTTCCACGGGTGGGGTTTTTGAGATCACGGTTGACGGAAAGATCGTGTTTTCCAAGAAAGAACTGAAGCGTTTTCCTGAAGAGGGAGAGATTGCCGGATTGCTGCGGTAATAGAGGATAGGAAACTGGAGAAGAGATGGGGGTTTTTTTTGTTATCTCTCCCTTGGCCCCTGCGCAATAAGACAACTTGACATGCACGCGTCGCAGTTGTCTCTGGTCTTACCCTGTTGGCAGTAGTCGGCAAAACCCTGGAGCAGTTCGTTGCCGCCACGGGGGCAGATTTTGAGAAATTCGATGAAGGAGATCATCTGGGCGATGACCTCCGGCGGGGCGGCATGTTCTACCCGGCAAGCACCTTCTTCGGCCACACTGTGGTCAACGGCCAGGACCTCAATGAAAAATTGTTTCAGGGCATCGTGGCGAAAGATGACACTTCCTGCCGCTTTTTTCCCCTTTGTGGTCATGGTGATGGCCTCATAGGGGGCGTAATTGATGAGCTCTCTTTTGGCCAAGGCCTGCAAGGCCTCGGTGACGGACGCGCGACTGACTTGCAGGCGGGCGGCGATCTCTTTACTCCTGGCCACATGCTTGTCTTGAATGATATGGTAGATTGCCTCCAGATAATCTTCGAGACTGGCGCTGAGGGTATTTTTTTTGGGCATGGCGGGTCTGGTGTGGCGGTAAAGGACAGTAAAAAGGAAGTATGTCTGTAAAGTTTTTTCCGCAGAGTCGTTTATTCTCATCGGTGAAATTGTACATGATTTAGAATAGCGTTGTTTATGGAGTGAGTCAAGACGTGACGAGAATTATGAGTATATGCTTGGAAGAAAAAAATGCTATGTGAACTGAAGGTTGAAAATCTTGCCTTAATCGAATCCCTGCACCTCCATTTTGATCAGGAAGAGGGGGGTGGTCTGGTGGTGATGACCGGTGAGACCGGCGCCGGGAAATCGATCATGCTGCGGGCCATTCATCTCCTCATGGGTGGTCGGGCGCAGGCGGATTGGATCAGGAATGGCGCGGATCAGTGTGTGGTGGAGGCACTTTTTGTGGTCAACGCCAATCATCAGGATCTGTTGCAGGCCCTGCAGGAATCGGGGTTTGGCGATGAGACCTCAGTGATTCTCAAGCGGGTGCTCACCAGTAGCGGCAAGAGCAGGTTATATGTAAATGGATCGCTGGCAACGGCGAAGATGGTTTCTCTGCTGGCAGACAATCTGCTCAATGTCGCCAGTCAGCATGATCATCAACAGTTGTTGCAACCGGCGCTGCATCTCGACTTTCTTGATGCGCTGGGTGAACATTGGGAGGAGCGGGCGCAGGTTGCCACGGTTTTTGGACAATGGCAGCAGAAAAAGAATGAGCTGGTTCTGCTCCGTCAGCAGGAACGGGACAAGGAGCAGCGGCGCGATTTCCTCCAGTACCAGCTGGCCGAGATCCAGCAGATTGGGCCGGTGGTGGGTGAGGATGAGGATCTGGCCGCTGAGCGCAAGCGGCTTAAGAGTGCGGATGCCCTGATTGCCCTCAGTCAGAGGGTGTATCGTTTCTTTTCTACTACCCTTGTCGATGGGTTGTTTGAGGTGCGGCGGGATATGGAGCAGGTGGTGCAGCTGGACGCCCAGGTGGAAGGGCTGACGGCCGAGATTACCGCCTACAGTTATCAGGCTGAAGATTTTGTCAGTCAGTTGCGGAGTTACAAGGATTCGCTCGAACATAATCCCGCCCGTCTTGAGCAGGTGAATGAGCGTCTCAACGGACTACACCATCTGAAACGTAAATATGGTGAGACTCTGGAGGCGGTGCTTGCTTATGCGGCGGCGGCGGAGAGTGAGCTCCAACTCATTGACAATATGGACAAGAATATGAGTGAGCTGGAGGCGGTGGTAGCCGGTCTGGAACAGGAGTTGTTGCGCCAGGTTGCCGCCCTTTCGGCCAAGCGGCGTCAGACGGCCGGGCAGGTGACAAAGGCCATGGCTGCAGAACTGGCATCTCTTGCCTTTAGCCATTCAGGGTTTGAGATTCGTTTTCAGGGGCATGAACAAGTGCAGGAACAGGGTATTGAGAGGGTGCGAAACAATGGCTGGGATCGGGTGGAGTTCTTTTTCTCGGCCAATCCAGGGGAGGCGGCCAGGCCTCTGGCCAAGGTGGCATCCGGCGGCGAGCTCTCGCGTCTGATGCTGGCGTTCAAATGTCTGCTCGCCAAAAAAGATATGGTGGAGACCGTCATCTTTGATGAGGTGGATGCGGGTATTGGCGGTGAGGCGGCTGAGGCGGTGGCCCGTAAGATCCAGGAGCTGGCCACTCATCATCAGGTCTTCTGTGTCACCCATCTGCCCCAGATTGCCGCCAGGGGAAACACCCATTTCCGGGTAGCCAAGCAGATGGAACAGGGCCGCACCGTGTCTTCTTTCTCCCTGCTCGCCCATGAACAAAGGGTGGATGAGCTGGCGCGGATGCTGGCGGGTGATTCAGTCTCAGCCCAGACCCGTGCCTGGGCCCAGGAACTGCTGGCCAAAGGAAAGAGTGGGCAGGCAGGGCAGAAAGAAAAGGGGAACGTGTGTCCCAGATAACGGCCTTGGCCCTTTTTTCAGGCGGTCTGGATTCGATCCTTGCCTGTCGGGTGGTGGCGGCGCAGGGCATCAGGGTCATCGCCGTCAAGTTTGTGACCCCTTTCTTCGATTATGAGCTTCTGGCCGATCCTGATACCTACCAGAAGGAGGTCTTCAACAAGTATGGGATTGAGGTGCTCCTTGAAGACCTCAGCAGCGGCTATCTGGAACTGCTCCATAATCCCCGGCATGGTTTTGGTAAGAACTTCAACCCCTGTATCGATTGCAAAATTCTCATGCTCGTCCGGGCCCAAGAGATGATGGCCGCCCTTGGCGCCTCTTTTCTGGTCACCGGTGAGGTGCTGGGGCAGCGGCCCATGTCGCAGCGTCGTGATACCTTGCGGGTCATTGAACGTGATTCCGGCGCTGATCGTTTCCTGCTGCGCCCCCTGTCGGCCAAACTGCTCCCGGAGACCGAGGCTGAGGCGCGAGGCTGGATTGATCGGGAAAAACTGCTAGATATGAATGGCCGTAGCCGTTCCCGCCAGATTGCTCTCGCCAGGGAGTTGGGGATCGTAGATTTTCCTGCCCCGGCCGGCGGCTGTATCCTGGCCGATCCTATCCTCAGCCCCCGAATTGCCCGCATCTATCAAGGAAATTCTATCGTCAGTGTCGAAGATATCACGGTGGCGGATGTGCGTCTGCTTCTTACGGGCCGGCAGTTTTTGCTGCCTGGCGGCGGCTGGTTGATCCTGGGGCGCAACGAGCAGGAAAACGCGCGGTTGCTGACCATGGTCCAGGATGGTGATGCGGTGCTCTCCATGCCGGTACGTCCCGGCCCAACTGCTCTTCTCAGGCGGGCCGGGAGTTGTTATAAGCATGCCGCTCAGTTGCGGGAGGCATTGCAACTGGCGGCATCATTGGTGGTACGCTTTGGCAAAAAGATAAAAGATGGCCCTGCGGAGGGGGAGGTGCGCGTTGCTGTGGGAAGTGAAACGCGCACCTTGACGGTTCCGCCCCTTGCTGACCAGGTGTTTCAGGAATGGATTCTGAATGATGCTGAAGACTTACAGGTAAAAGGGTAGAGCAGGGAATCATGGATACACTCACCTTATTAGGCATTGCCGTGGCCCTGGCCATGGACGCCTTTGCCGTTGCCTTGGCTACCGGTCTGGCCTTATCGGTCATGAACGGGCGGCACCTGTTTCGTCTGGGCTTTCATTTTGGTCTTTTTCAGGCGTTGATGCCGGTTATTGGCTGGTTGGCCGGGATGACCATTCAGGGATGGATTGCCGCTTATGCTCATTGGATCGCCTTTGCCCTCCTGGTCTTTGTTGGCGGCAAAATGATCCACGAGGCCTTTGTTGACCATGATGAAGACGATCTGGGCCGTGATCCGACCCGCGGCTGGTCGCTGATTCTGCTGTCGGTGGCCACCAGTATCGATGCCTTGGCCGTGGGTCTGACCCTGGCCCTGCTCAGTGTTAGTGTTTGGGTGCCGTCTCTGGTGATTGGCCTTACGGCAGGGGTGCTGACCGTAGTCGGGATGTTGCTGGGCCGCCGGGTCAGCGGTATCTGGGGGAAGCGGGTTGAGGTCTTTGGTGGTCTTACGCTGTGTGGCATCGGGGTGAAGATTCTGGTGGAGCATATCCTGTTTTCGTAGCTCAAATATTTTCAAAACGAGGGAACAAATAATGAAAAAACCGATATTGATTCTTTGCATGATTTTTAGTCTTTTCAGCCAGAGGCTTTATGCTGCAGAACAACAGTTGACGTCATCAAGCAGCAGTCTCCCGGCTGTTCCCCAGATAATGGGTGGTTATGAGGCCGCCAGTGGCGATTGGCCATGGATGACAGCAATCTTGCAAGCCCATACAGGTGTATCGGATTTGTATAATGACCAGTATTGTGGCGGGGTGCTGATTGCCTCCACCTGGGTATTGACTGCCGGCCATTGTGTTGACGGAAAGTCGGCCAGTGATATACAGGTGGCGGTTGGCGCTTATGATCTTAAAAACTGGAACGGGACGAGAATCCCGGTGAAAAGTATTGTCATACATCCCGCTTATGTGGATTTTCATGCCAATGATATTGCCCTTCTCGAATTAAGCTTGGAGTCAGGGCAGCAACCGATCACCATATTTTCCGGTGCTTCTGTTCAGTGGATTGATCCCAAGCTCCTGGGCCAGATGACCACCCTTATCGGTTGGGGAGAATATGACAAACCTGACAGTACGACCGGCTGGGGTTATCCCGAAAAATTGCGGCAGATCAATCTGCCGGTTGTTGCGGATTCGTATTGTAATAATGCCTATGGGGGCACATTGTTAGGCTCACAGCTTTGTGCCGGGTATGCGGCGGCCAAGGATGCCTGTGGCGGCGATAGCGGTGGCCCCATGATGCTTATGGTTGATGGGAAGTGGGTGCACGTGGGTCTTGTCTCTTATGGCACGGATTGTGAGGCGCAAAATGGTTTTTATGGGGTTTATACTCGTAGCT
>CAITDH010000314.1 GCA_903891045.1 uncultured Desulfobulbaceae bacterium
TGGGGCATGGTGGAGACCTTGGGAGAGATTATTTCCGGGCGACCTGATATCTTTGGCGCCTTTACCCGGCATCTCTTGAACTATATGGGGGATAGCTCCACGCAGATTCAGGTCGTCTGGGCGCTCAGCAAGATTGCTCGGTTGCGGCCAGATCTGATCCGTGCCACCCCTTTTTACAATCTGTTTCATTTTATGGATCATCCCGATCCCGCCATGCGCGGTCAGGTTGCCCGGCTGTTGGGCCGTATTAATGCAACGGAGGTCGCAACCCAGCTTATGGCGCTCACTCAAGATATGGCTGAGTTGTCGATCTGGGAAGATGCAAAATGTACTCAATATACCGTCTCAGCCCTGGCCCAGGAGGCCGTGGCCAGGATTCAAGGAGGAGAAGTCCAGAAATGACCAAGACCACCCTGCAACCCCTACAGAATATCGCCCCGATGGATAAGAAGAAAAAATCCTCTGATCCTGCTCAGGCGCAATATGAAGAAGGAAAGGATTTTTTAGAGAAGAAGGAGCTGGCCCAGGCCGCCCTTGCCTTCCATAATGCCCTTTTGGCCTTTGAAGAAAAAGATGACCAGAACGGAATTGCCAATGCCGCCAACCAGCTTGGTCATGTTTGCCTTGAGCGTCAAGACTACGAAATGGCATTGAAACATTATCAGCGGGCTTGGGATATCTGTGAAAAGCAGGATGATCCTATGAGTCTGATTGCCCTATCGCAAAAGCTCGTCTCGGTGCGCCAGGGGCTGAAGCAGTATCCGGAGGCTGTTAAGCTCTGTTTGGATATGCTGGAGTCGTATAATCTGAACAATAATCCGCAAGGGGCTGTTGATACCTTGGAACGAATGGTTGGTGTGTATATTGAAGCGGGCGATACAGCCAAGGCTGCCGATGGATATCGGACGATTGCCTCTATTCATGCCAAGTATAAGCATAAGAATATCGCCGAACGTTTTATGGAAAAGGCGCAGGCGCTGGAAGAGGCTGTCTGAGACAGGCCAAAGGACGGGTCATGTTTACAGGCATTGTCGCAGGTACAGGCATATTGCGGGGGAGACGAGGTGCTGGTGGTGGTTTGGCCTTTGACCTTGAGGCGGGATTCGATCTGGCTGACCCGGAAGAAGGAGAATCGATTGCCATCAATGGTATCTGTCTGACGGCATATGCCATAACGTCCCGACGTTTCACTGTGGATGTGTCGCCTGAAACTCTGACGCGTTCTACCTTGGGAGATCTTGGCGTTGGGGGCCCGGTCAATATGGAACGGGCCTTACGGCTGTCTGACAGGTTGGGAGGACACATCGTTTCCGGTCATGTTGACTGTGTGGCCAGGGTGCGGGAGCGACGGCCCACCGGTGCCTTTACCCTTTTTACCTTTTCCTTGCCTGAGCAATGGAGCCGATATGTTATTGAAAAGGGATCGGTTACGATTGATGGGGTCAGTCTGACCGTGAACAGTTGCAGTGCCGGGCGATTTGAGGTCTCGATTATCCCGCATACCCTGCAGATGACTACCCTTGGTCGGTTAAAGATTGGTGACCGGGTAAATATCGAGGTCGATATTATCGGGAAATATGTGGAAAAGCTTCTTGCCGGTCAACCCTCTGAGTCTTCCGGACAGGAACAGGGGAAGATTAATCCTGCCTTTCTGGCAGAGCATGGTTTTTTTTGATTCTCTCTACTTCTTCACGGGTGAAGGGGTAAAATACAGGTTCTTTAAACACAAGGTATTTGATCATGGCAGTCAGTTCAATTGAGGAAGTAATAAAAGATATCAAGGCCGGGAAGATGGTCATTCTGGTTGATGATGAAGACCGGGAAAATGAGGGCGACCTCTGTATGGCTGCTGAGGCGGTCACCCCTGAGGCCATTAATTTCATGGCCAGGCATGGTCGGGGACTGATCTGTCTGACCCTGAGTCCGGATCTTGTGGACAAGCTGCAATTGCCGATGATGGTGAGTGATAACCAGTCCCCCTACGGTACCGGTTTTACTATCAGTATTGAGGCCCGCACCGGGGTGTCAACCGGTATTTCGGCGGCGGACCGGGCTCGTACCATCGAGGCGGCGGTTGCACCTGATGTCAGGCCCCATGATATTATCAGCCCCGGTCATATCTTTCCGTTGCGGGCTCGCGCGGGCGGGGTGCTGGTTCGTCTCGGTCAGACTGAAGGGTCGGTCGATCTTGCCCGCCTGGCTGGTTGTCGGACGGCCGGGGTGATCTGTGAGATCATGAACGAAGATGGCACCATGTCGAGGATGCCTGATCTGGAGAAGTTCGCGGCGGAGCATGATCTGAAGATTGCCACCATTGCCGATCTGGTCGCCTATCGCCTGCGTAAGGATATTCTGGTGCATCGTGCGGTTGAGGCCCGGGTGCCAACCGAACATGCCGGTGAGTTCCGAGCGGTGGTCTATACCAATGACGTGGATAAACTGGAACATGTGGCCCTGGTGAAAGGGCAGATTGATCCTGAGAAGAAGGTGCTGGTCCGCGTTCATTCCGAATGTCTCACCGGTGATGTCTTTGGTTCGGCCCGTTGCGACTGTGGGTCACAGTTGCATGCGGCAATGCGGATGATCGATCAGGAGGGCTGTGGCGTCCTGCTCTATATGCGCCAAGAGGGGCGGGGCATTGGTCTTGTTAATAAATTGAAGGCCTATAATCTCCAGGATGTAGAGGGGATGGATACGGTTGAGGCCAATATCCACCTGGGCTTTAAGGCGGACCTTCGTGATTATGGCATTGGGGCCCAGATCCTTCGTGATCTCGGGGTGCGGAAGATGAGCCTGCTGACCAATAACCCCAAGAAGATTATCGGCCTTGAGGGCTACGGTATTGAGGTGGTGGATCGTTTCCCCATTGAGATGGCGGTAAGCGATGAAAACAAGAGTTATCTGCAGTGTAAGCGGGATCGCATGGGGCATCTGATTGCAGTTGATGATGAGTGAAAAGGGTCCATTTAAATTTTAAACCTTCTTTTCGGGGAAGGGTATCTTCAAAAGAAATAAGGTGGTAATGCTATGGCAAATATGATTGAGGGAAACCTGAAGGCGGATGGCAAGAAGTTCGCGATTATTGTGGCCCGGTTTAATTCTTTTATCTCGGAGAAGTTGCTGGAAGGGGCCTTAGATACTTTGATTCGTTCTGGTGCCCTAGATGCAGATATTGATGTGGCCCGTGTCCCTGGTGCCTTTGAGATCCCCCTCATTGCCAAAAAGATGGCTGCGTCTCAGAAATATGATGCGGTTATTTGTCTGGGGGTGGTCATTCGTGGGGCCACTCCTCATTTTGATGTGGTGGTCAATGAGGTCTCAAAGGGCTCGGCGCAAGTGGGGCTGGAAACGGGGGTGCCCGTTCTTTTTGGGGTGTTGACCACTGAAACCATTGAACAGGCCATTGAACGCTCCGGTACCAAGGCAGGAAATAAGGGTGCCGAGGTTGCTGTCGCTGCCATTGAAATGGCGAATCTGATTGTTAATCTGCAGTAACGGTCCTTTATCCCATGGGAATACGTCGAAAATCACGAGAGGCCGCCATGCAGTTTCTCTTTCAGGAGGATTTCTTTCCTGGAGGTCTGCAATTGCAAGACGATATTGATATCCGTTTTGCACGGTTTTGCGCTCTCTATCCGGTCCAGAAACTGGCGATCCCTTATGCCCTTGAGCTGTCGCGGGGAACCATGCAGAATATCAATCGTATTGATACTCTGATCAAAGAAAGTGCGAGTAACTGGCGTGTTGAAAGGATTGCCTCAACGGATAGAAATATTTTGCGAATTGCGGTCTGTGAGATGCTTTTCAGTGAAGATGCGCCTGACCAGGTGGTTATTAATGAGGCTGTGGAGATCGCCAAACGTTATGGGATGGAAGAATCCTCTTCCTTTGTCAATGGTGTTCTGGACGCGGTGCGAATTGTAATTCGTGGCAATGGCGAAGTGGCGGGGACGGAGTCCGATACGCTTACGCAAGCCTGAACTATCCCATGGAGCAAACACCAATCAAGACAAGGCCTGATTTGAAGCAGGAGGTGGTGGCTGTCTGTGGGGTTTTTTTTGCTTGTTTTCTGTTCCTCAGCCTGTTGTCCATGTCTTTGGGTGCGGCTGGTAATTGGGGCGGTGAATTAGGCCGGATTCTTGCCCAGTTTCTCGTGGGATTTACCGGCGTGGGGGCCTATCTTCTGGCTGGTCTTCTTCTTTTTATCTCCTTTCTTTTTTTTGGGCCTCGTATGGCCTTTGACCGCTTGCCCCAGATAACGGCTGGTTTAACTGGTGCGGTTATCGCTGCCTGTGGTCTTCTTTCCTCTCTTTCTCTGCAAGATCTTGTCCGTGTGGAAACAGGTGGTTTTTTGGGAAAAACTGTTCTGGGTCTGCTGCATTCAGTGCTTGGTGGGCCTGGGGCTGTTCTTTTTTTATTCTTGATCTTTATTATCTCCATCATGCTTTCCATCCGTTTTTCTCCTTATGAATTCGCCTCTTTTTTCTGGAGAGTGCTGAAGAATATGGGAGGGCAACGAAAAGTCCGACAGAATGAGCGCCAAGGAGCAAACATCGTTGTTCCGGCTGGAGAGCTGCGAACTGCAAAAAAAGAAGGGCTAGCGGTTGAGGCTGTGCATGCTTTTGTAGGCGGGGTGCCGGTTGTCAAGGAGTTACGGGCGACACCAGAGGTCTTGGTGGAGGATGAGAATTTTGCTCTGCGCCCGCTTGCTCGGGGGGAATGGTTGCTGCCGCCTTTATCCTTGTTGGAGAAACCTGACTTGGTTCAGCACAAGGTGGATCGTGAGGAATATTACAAGGTCTCCAAACAACTGGAACAAAAGCTGATTAACTTTGGTGTCTCTGGCAAGGTGGTGGGGATCTCGCCCGGTCCGGTGGTAACGACCTATGAGTATGCCCCGGCAGCAGGGGTCAAGATTAA
>CAITDH010000315.1 GCA_903891045.1 uncultured Desulfobulbaceae bacterium
AAAGTTGTGGTGTAAATAAACAGGGGACGGAGCACGATAGAATGCCAGAATCCGGACATTTAGAACGAGTACTTTGTCAATGGCAATTGAGTTACTTCTACGTTGTTTTTTAGCCGCTCGAGATTTTCCATTGCAATTTTTGCGTCTTTATTCGGTGTTTTTCGAGTTTTTTTAATAAACCCATGCAATAGCACAATGTCGTTGTGTGGTGTTTTTACAAACAGTACTCGGGCTGACTCTTTGCCGCAATCTACGCGAAGCTTATAAATGGTTCCTTTATAACCCCATATCTTAGGGCTCAGAATTTTCAAGCTGTTGCAACTATAAATGTCATTAAGTTCAACATACGCATGAAATTTTTTACATATAGCAGCTGCGAGTTTGTCAGAAACCATATTCAAAAATACTTCGAACTCTGATAAGTCATTATACTCTTGTATACTTAGTATCTTCATGTGGCAAATGGGGACATAAAAACATAAAAAGCAGCATAAAAAGGGGTCAGAGTAAAATTAAATCAGTTTAATTTTATTCTGATCCCTTTTTATGTTTGCGAGAGGGGATATTAATAATGATATCGGAGTTGGGCAATTATAAGGGAATCATTTTCAACCTTATATACAATGCGATGCTCATCCGTGATTCTACGAGACCAATAGCCAGAGAGGCTATGTTTCAGAGGTTCAGGCTTCCCTATCCCCTCGTATGGCATCCGTTCGATGTCACGGATTAATGTGTTGATTCGTTTTAAAACTTTTTTATCGGTATTTTGCCAGTAAAGATATTCGTCCCAAGCATGTTCTGAAAATATGAGCTTCAATCTGCAAGCTCTCGCTCAGTCCCCTTACCTGCTTCAAGTTGAGCTATTGACTCAAGCAGTCGGCGGGCATTCTTGGGGCTTCGTAAGAGGTAGGCAGTCTCTTCGAGTGCTTCGTAGTCATCAAGGGACATCATTATGACGGGTTTAGCTGCTTTCCGGGTAATAATAACCGGGGCATGATCATCGCAAACTTTTTCCATCGTTTGTGCGAGGTTGCTTCGAGCCGAGGTGTATGTAATTGTATTCATGGTGTTCCTCCTGGGTGACATGTACAGATAAGTGTACAATAAGCTAAAGTGCATAACAAGTCAATAAGCCGGACCTCTATAACTGAAAAGTCAAAACGCTCTTTGACAATCAGCGCGCCACCTTTTGATAGCATCAGAATAATCTATCATCAATCATATCCCTTCTTTCCGGCCGCTGTCACGGAGCAGGGCGAGCAGTTCGCCCGCGTTCAGTTTACCGGCAACATCCGCCCCATCCAGCAGCGAATCGGCAAGATCGCGCTTGTCTTTGTGCAGGCCGATGATTTGCTCCTCAATGCTGTCCTTCATCACCAGCCGATAGACGGTGACCGGCCTCTCCTGACCGATGCGGTGGGCCCGGTCCGAGGCCTGGTCTTCTACCGCCGGATTCCACCACGGATCCATGTGGATCACATAGTCAGCGGCGGTCAGATTCAGCCCGGAGCCGCCTGCCTTGAGGCTGATCAGAAAAACCTCACCCATCCCCGATTGGAAGGCGGCGATCCGCTCTTTACGTTGCGCGGCTGAAGTTGACCCGTCCAGATACTGGTAGGGGATTTTTTTCTCATCCAGCAAGGTGCGGATGATGGCCAGGTGGTCGATAAACTGGCTGAAGACCAGGGCCTTGTGCCTGTTTTCCAGCATCTCGGCCAGGATATCACCAAAGACCTTGAGCTTGGAGCTTTCAATACCGGCCTCCGGCAGGACCAGGGCTGGATTGCAGCAGAGGCGGCGCAGTTTCATGATCTCGGCCAGGATCTGCAGGTGCTGGGTGTCACCCTGACCATTGCCGTCACTTTCCAGCTTGGCAAGGGCAGTCCGACGTTGGGCCTCGTAGAGTGCCGCCTCCGGTGCGGACATCTCCACCTGCAGGGTGATCTCGGTCTTGGCCGGCAGCTCCTGGAGGACCTCGTTTTTCATGCGCCGGAGGATGAAGGGGTGGATCAGTCGCTGCAATTGCTGCAGGCGATTACGGTCCTTGTCGCGCTCAATGGGGATGGCAAAGTTCTCGGTGAAGCGTTGATGAGTGCCGAGCAGGCCGGGGTTGATGAAGTGAAAGAGGGCCCACAGCTCGCCCAGATGGTTCTCCAGAGGGGTGCCGGTGGTGATGATGCGGAATTCCGCATTCAGGGTCATGGCCGCCTTGGCCCGTTTGGTCTGGCGGTTTTTGATGGCCTGGGCCTCGTCCAGGACCACGGTCTGCCAGGCGACCCCGGCCAGCCGTCCTCCCTCCACCTGGAGCAGGCCGTAACTTGAGATCATCAGGTCAAAGGGGCCAAGACCGGCCAGCATCTCCTGGCGATCACCCTGGCCAAAGATCTTGACCTGCAGAGTGGGGGCGAAACGGCCAGCCTCCTCTTGCCAATTGCCGGCCACCGACAGGGGGGCGACTACCAGGGTTGGGCCATGAGGGGCGCGGAGGAGGATGGCGGCCAGGGCCTGGATGGTCTTGCCCAGGCCCATGTCGTCGGCAAGGCAGGCCCCCATTTGCCAGTGGCTGAGCTGGGCCAGCCAGGAAAAGCCTTGGCGCTGGTAGTCACGCAAGGTGGCAGTGAGCGTCGATGGGACAGGGGGTTGTACCACTTCAGCCAACCTGTTCTTGTGGGCCTGCCACTCTTTGTCGCCATCCACGGACGCCTCCGAGGTCAGGTCGTCGAGGGCCAGCGCCGCCAGGGGGTTGAAGCGAATCCCGTCTTTGCCCTTTTCCGAATAGGTACGAAATTCCTCCAGCCGTTTTTGCAGGGCCTTGGTCAAGGCCAGGAAGGAGCCGTCCTCCAGGGGGATAAAACGGCCCTTGGCCTGGTCGAGCAGACCCAGGAGCTTCTGCAGATCAAGGACAATCTCCCCCTCCACCTGCAGGCCGCCCGAGGCGGCAAACCAGTCGCGATCTTTTTTGATGTGCAGGGCGAGATTGCTAAAGCCGGTCTCCGCCCGCAGGGAAAAGGTCTGACCCTTTGGCCAGTGCAGGGTGCAGTCGGGAAACTGCCGGAGTTGACAGAGCAGTTCCAGGCTTGTTGCCGGATCGGGAAAGAAAAACTGGCCATCCACCTCTTCGGTATGGGTCATGATCGGACAGGCGTCAAGGAGCCGGTCGCGGTGGCTCGATTCTTTGGCCAGATCGCGCCTGGCCTGCACCCGTTTGCCCTCCTGCTCGCCAAAGACAATGGCCCCGCCCTGGCCCGGCTGATGCCATGAGCCGCCGGTGCTGATCGGCCTGACCAGGATTTCGGCCCGCAATCCGTCCTGAAAGGGGAGCAGCTGAAGATGAGGTCGAGGGTCTGAATCCACCTCCTCCACCTCCTGACCGCCACCCACATCGGAATGAACCGTGACCATGGCCGACAGGGAGGATGCCAGCTCCCGCACCTGCTCAGTGGCGCTTGCGGGCAGAACCAGTTTCTCACTGAGCAGGGTGGCCAGATTGGCTTGGGCCGGCTTGATCTCAAAGACCTTGAAGCAGGTGGCACTTTCCCGCTGGAGAAAGGCAGAGGTGGCGGCTGCGGGTGGGGTCGGCCACAGCGAGAGGGTGAGTTTGTCGTCTTTTTTGGTGATCCGCAACTCCAGCTCGCCACGCATCAGTTCAACCTGCACCCCGGGGGTATCCGCCAGGAACAGGAGGGGGTGGTCAATGGCTGCAACCAGGGTCTTCTTCATATCGAACTGGTAGGCATCCTCGTAGTAATAATATTGGCGATTGTAGATAAGGGTTCGGCACATACGCCGGTCCTGGTCGCTCAGTCCCTCCATCTTCTCAAACTGTTCGTACAGGGTCTTGAGGGCGACACCCCGGCCCTTGCTCCACTTGCCGGTTTTGCCCATCTTCTGCAGAACCGGGGCGAGAATACAGTAACTTTTTGATGGGTAGTAAGAGAACATCCAGATCAGCCGTTGACCATTGGGGACCGCCGCATTTCCCGGCAAACTATCCTTGGCAATCAGTGCCAGCAGGGCTTGCAGACGCTGGGTGTTCTTGTCCTTGGGCTGGACGATGGGGACGCAACTGGTGGTCTGGCAACGCTTATGAAGATCAGCCGCCAGTTTTTTGTTGTCGTCTGCCTTCCTGCCCATGGCTGCAAGCAATGCCGCGCCTTCGGCGGCGATCCAGGGGTAACCATTTTTAACGGCATTGAGGTAAAGGGGCTCGCATAGCTTGGGTAGCACCTGGTATGCCTTCTCCCGGTCAGCCCACCAGAGGCTGAGGAAATACAGGAATTGGTAGAGGGGGTATTGGGATAAGTTGTTTTTTCCCCAATACCCTTCTTCATGCGGTTGGCCTTCTTGCTGGGCAAAGACGATCTTGAGGTTGTTGGTGATTCCATCCGGCAGCAGCTCCTGCTTGTGAGCGGTTTCCACCAGATCAGTGCCTGTCTTCAGGTTCTGCATCCCAGGGATGGCCAGGAGCGAGCAGAGGTGGAAGATGCCGGGGATCCCGAAAATGATTGTTTTTCGTTTCCCCGTGTATTTTTTGATTTCCTTCAGGGCCTCATCAAAGAGGAAATTGGCCGTTTCGTATTGTCCCTGGAAAAAATGGATGGTTGCCAGACTGCATTTCCGGTTTGTGGAAAAGTGGTCTGGCCAGGAAAGATTGACGATCTCCATGGCCTGATCCATCTTGCCGGTCACGAGCAGATACAAGATCAGGGTCAGGGGGGAGGCGGTCATGGGCGCACTGCGAAAATCTTCGATGAGGAAGTTCGCGAGTTCCGGGTTGGGCTGCATGGAGTTGAAGTCGTCTTCAAGAAAATGCTGGCCAATGGTTTGGCGGTGGGGTGAGTGGCGCAGGAGCGGCAAGGAGAGGGGCGAACCGAACAGGGTGTCCAATGGATGAGAATCCATGACATGACCAAACTCATAATAGATGGTGTCGATGGTCTTTTGCACCTCGGTCATGGATATCGACTGGTCGAAGATCTGCCCTTGCAGGATCCGCAGGGCATGGTCAAGGGATGGGAAAAAACGATTCCAGGCGGGTTTGGCGCCTCGGTAGAGGACGGTCAGGCAATCGTTGAGCGTGGCAAAAAGATTGTGGTCAAGGAGATCAAGAAGGACATGGCCTCTGAGCAGCGGTTGATGGCTGGCCATTCCTTTTTGTTTGCAGGTCAGTTCGGCTTCTTCGAGCCGGTGCAGGGCTGCGGCAATCTCTTTGCGGTCTGGGTACCATTTTTTCTGGTTGCGAAGATCAAGACGCTCCAGACAGCTAAGCAGTTCGTCCTGGCGCATGGTCCCGATATTGAGGCAGAGCAGGTGGACAATGGCCTGCTCCAGAGGAGCGAGGGCCTGATAGCGGGCGATAAGTTCAACGGTTGTGGTGGTCATGATGGCGCGTGGCATGGATGTTTGCGGGATGGCGGATGATTTGGGAGCGACCCCATGGGATGGATTTTTTCAAGATTGAAAAAATAATTTATCCCATAACCCGGCTCGTGTCCATTGCCATTTACACAGGGGAGGTGTGTTCTTGGAGTTTTACCAGAGGTTTAGGTGGTAACACTTTGCGGGACAAATGAAGGTAATGGCAGCGGATTTTAAGATGTGCAAAGGAAAATCAGTGGTGATGGCTACAGCATGAGGGACAACGGAGTATTTCACCACGATAAATTCAGAGATCTTTATAGATAAGCTCTAAGTCCGCAACTACTTGTAACTTGACAAAGATTTCCAGCCACACACCGCTTCCCATACCAGAAAACCAAACAATTGACTCCATCTTGATACTTTTGTGACAACTTTACCAGATGTTTTGACCCTATCTTTATGCAAGAACTGATACAAACAAGGAAATCTGAAATATCGCAATGAACATCTATGATTGGCAGAAAACACTTTTATCAAGAATCTATTAATGGAAAAGGAGAAAACAAATGAAAACGAAAAAAAAGATCAGTCTGGCAGTATTGGGAGCCTTGTGCTGCATGCAGTTTAGCGGCGTGGCCATGGCAGAAGAGGACAAACCTACGGCGAACCTCGCGGTCAGCGCCCTGAGCAAGTATGTCTGGCGCGGCTTTGAAATGACCAAGGACAGCCTTGTCCTCCAGCCGTCAATGACGGTTGCCTACAAAGGATTTTCCGCCAATGCCTGGGGCAACGAAGACACCAAGGTGTATGTGCAAAGCGCCGAAGGAGCGGGGACAAATAACTGGACAGAGACCGATTTGACCCTGGCCTACGACTGGACCATGGGCCCAGTAGGCCTGACCGCTGGCTATATCTATTACAGCCTTATCGGTTTGGACAGCCAGGAGGTCTTTGGCCGTGCCACCCTCCACACCCTCTTGACACCGACCTTGACAGTGTATCGGGATTACGACCACTATGCCGGCTGGTATACGACGCTTGGTATGTCTCATACCGTGCCGCTCATGGACCAGATCAGCCTCAACCTCGGCGCCCAGATAGGCTACCTGGCGGCTGACGATGCCAATTCCTACGCCAAGGTCGGCACCGCCGAGGCCTACAAAGGCTTCCATGACGGCCTGCTGTCGGCCTCCATCGCTATCCCGATAAATCAGTACATCTCCATCACCCCAGTGCTGAACTACTCGTTCCCATTGACCAGCAACGCCCGTGACCTGCTTAAGACCAATAGCCAGGAGTTTCTCAACAGTGGCTCTGACGGCAGGAGTGATTTCATCTACGGCGGAATTACGGTCTCCATGGCCTTCTAATGGAAGTTAATTGATCGATGCCGTGAAAACGGCAGGTTGTTGATGGCTCAAGTTTAATAGCCGGAGACCTGCCGTCTCCATTTTCCCCACGCCACTTGGGCGTTTGTCTTTGATGCCTGATCAACAGCTCCCTATTCCATTGGTTCACCGGGTGAAAATTCCTTGCTGAGAAAAAGAACACCGTACAGGCGTAGGTGCAGTGTATCTTCCCAGCGAGGGGGCCAATGCACCCCCAGGGTAGCCTGCCAAGTCATCAAGAGTTTATAGGAGTCTAAGAAATGGTTTCTCTCTGCAAAAGAAAATCGGCTGGTATCTTGTTAACTCTGGCTGTTTTCTTGTCAATGTGTGCTCCAACGTGTCGAGCATCCATTGACTCTCATATCATGTCCTCCAGTTTCCGCGCGGGCCTCGCTTCGCCTCTTCCAAACATGACCGGAGTTACTCTTGATCCGTTCCTTGATAACACCGCGTTCTCTGAGCAAGATTCCAACCAGGCCATAAGGAGAAAAATGCCACCTGAGCAGAGCGTACTGCAGAACGTACCTAACAGAACTACCAGAAAAGCTGACACCTCTCACCGCCGTTCCTCCAGGAGCCTCTCGGCAAAAGGCAATGTCAGGCCGAACAATTACGGCAAGGTCAGTGGCCCCTTTCTGTCGGAATCCAAAGTCAGACAAGTTTTAGAAAGAACAGGCTTCCCGGCAAAGACAATTTCCACGATGCTTCAGATCGCAAGCTGTGAATCTTCTTTTTCCGCAACAGCCGAGAATGTGAATCGGGATGGATCAATAGACGTCGGACTCTTTCAGATCAATGAACGTAACTGGCGGGAGTGCCACGTTTCCAAGACAGAACTCTCTGATCCCTACAACAATGCGCGATGTGCCTATCAGGTCTGGCAACATCAAGGCTACAATGCCTGGGGCTGTTTCAACCATATTTAATGCCGCAAAAATTAAACGAGATAACATCCTGTAAATTCGATATATTTACCTGAAGGGCAAAAATAATAAATGGAAAATGGTTATCCCGCTGCAACTGATATATACTGACAAGTATGGATTACTCATCCGCATCTTAAATTCAAACAATAAAGGAGATGGTCATGCAGTTTCCCAAGGATACGAATCGAAATGCAGTTTTATGGGGTATCGGAATTGTCGTTGGATTATTACTTTTCGCTGTTATTTCAAAATATTATATATCTCCTATACATCTGGAGGATACCTACAAAAATATCATGAAGAAAAATGCAATCGTGTCCCAAATGCGCATTAATCTCCTGAAATCTGTAGAAATGGAGAAAAATGCAGTCATGGCCATAACGGATGAGGAATCCCAGAAGTTTGCCGACCAGTCGCTCGCTGCCTCGGCAGCAGTTGAACAAAACCTGACACACCTTCGCTCTCTCATCGATGCAGCCCCCCTGCAAGATGAGAAGAAACTGGACAGCGAATTTAACACCTGTTGGACAGAACTCCGCAAGCTCGATCAAGTCATTTTGGAGCTTGCGGTCCAGAACACAAATCTCAAGGCGGCAAGCCTTTCTCGGGAAAAAGGCGCCGAAACAATACAACGGTTTGAACATGCCCTTGAAGAGCTTATGCACTCTTATGCAGGGACTCCAAACGAAGGCCGAATAACCAACCTTTCATTCCACGCCATTACTGCAGGTCTTAAAATTTACAATCTGCACAGTTCCCACATAGCCGAGGCAAGCGATGAGAAAATGGACCAAATCGAGACGCAGATAAAAGCAGAGGAAAACGAGACGACAAAATCTCTTGATGGACTTGCCGAAATCGTTGGTGAAGGGAGTAAGGATTTATTATTGCAGGCGAAAACGGCTTTTTCCGAATTTAATGACGTTGCCGTCAAGGTGATCAAACTGTCGAGACAAAACAGCAACATCAAATCGTTAGAACTCTCGTTGGGCAGAAAACGTAAAATTGCGGCTCAATGTGATGAGATCCTTGCTGCTTTCCAGGAGACTGTTCAAAAAAACAGTACTTCCAGGGCGACACGGTAGATTGCATCATCCCCAAACAAATTGCTGACGTCCCGATGTGTTATCAAACACGTTCCCGCCCGCTTTTTCCCCCTGCAGCAGAGCTGCAATCAGCAACAGTCAGACCCAATCTTGATGATTTCTTGATACCTTCGTCATGCGTTTTGACCCCATCTTTATATCAAACATGCTAAATATGTGAACGAAAGAAAAAACCCGCAGCTTAGGGGTATCAGAAAAAAATTACACAGGACGGATTTGATTGATTATGAACACTACAATGGAGGCCTCCCCATGATGAACACCTACGATTGGCAGCAAACACTCTTCTTTTTCGCGGTGCTGCTCCTCCTGGTCAAACCGGTCGGCACCTTTATGGCCAAGGTTTATCAAGGCGAGCGGACCTTTCTCTCGCCCCTCCTTGGCCCCTGCGAGAACCTGCTCTACCGGATCTGTGGAGTGAACACGAACGAGGAGATGGGCTGGCAGCGCTACGCTGGCACCATGCTCCTCTTCAATCTTGTGGGTTTCCTGGCGCTCTTCGCCATATTGCTCCTGCAGCATCTGCTGCCCCTGAACCCGCAAGAATTTCCAGCCTTTTCCTGGCAGCTGGCGCTCAACAGCGCCATCAGCTTCATCACCAACACCAACTGGCAGGCCTACAGCGGCGAGTCAGCGGCCAGCTATTTTACCCAGATGGCGGGGCTCACGGTGCACAACTTTGTCTCTGCCGCCACCGGCATGGCCATCGTCATCGCCCTGATCCGCGGCTTTGTCCGGCGCAAGACCTCACTCGTCGGAAACTTCTGGGTCGATATGAGTCGCGGCACCCTCTACATCCTGCTGCCGATGGCGCTGGTCGCCGCCCTTGTCCTGGTCTCTCAGGGGGTGATCCAGAATTTCAGCTCCTACCAAACCGCGCCCTTGGTGCAGGCCACCAACTACGATAAGCCGCAATTAGACGAAGCGGGCAAGCCACGCCTGGATGCTGCCGACAAACTGATGACCGACAAGGTAATCGTCAACGAGGTCACCATCCCCATGGGGCCGGTCGCCTCCCAGGAAGCCATTAAAGAGCTCGGCACCAACGGCGGCGGCTTCTTCAACGCCAACTCGGCCCACCCTTATGAGAACCCGACCCCGCTCTCCCATCTGCTGGAGATCCTGCTCATCCTGCTGATCCCGGCCGGCCTCACCTACACCTTCGGCATCATGGTTGGCAATACCCGCCAGGGCTGGACGCTGCTGGCGGTCATGCTCCTGCTCTTTGTGGTTGCCTTTAGCGTCCTGCAATGGGCCGAGACCAGCAGCACCCCGCAGCTCACCCAGCTCGGGATCGATGGCGGCAATATGGAAGGCAAGGAGGTCCGCTTCGGCATGGCCAGCACCAACCTCTTTACCGTGGCCACCACCGGCACCTCCTGCGGGGCGGTCGCGGCCATGCACGACTCGCTCACCCCCATCGGCGGCATGATTCCCTTAAGTCTGATCCTGCTGGGCGAGATCGTCTTCGGCGGGGTCGGCTCCGGTCTCTACACCATGCTGGCCTTTGCCATCATCGCCGTCTTCGTCTCCGGCCTGATGATCGGCCGGACACCTGAGTACCTGGGCAAGAAGATCGAGGTGCGGGAGATGTGGGTGTCAATCATCACCATCCTCAGCGCCGGGATTGTGGTGCTGATTCTCTCGGGGATCGCCATGATCACCCCCTCGGCCGTGGCCGCCATGGCCAATCCCGGGGCTCACGGCCTCTCCGAGGTGCTTTACGCCATAGCCTCCATGGCCAATAATAACGGCAGCGCCTTTGCGGGCTTAAGTGCTAACATCAACTTCTATAACATCCTCGGTTCGTTGGCCATGCTGATCGGCCGCTACGTGCCGGCGGTGGCCATCCTCGCCATGGCCGGATCGCTCGCCGGCAAGAAGTACGTGCCGCCCAGCCTCGGCACCCTGCCCACCGACAAGGCGCCATTTGCCCTCTGGTTGACCCTGGTCATCCTCATCGTCGGCGCCCTTACTTTTTTCCCGGCCCTCGCCCTGGGACCGATCGTTGAACACCTGACCATGCTTGGAGGTAACTAAAGCCATGTCGACACACATCCCACAACCAAAATCAGCCTTTGATAAGGAACTGATGGCGGGCGCTCTGCTCGACGCCCTCAAAAAACTCGACCCGCGCTCCCTGTGGCGCAACCCGGTCATGTTTGCGGTTGAGATCGCCAGTTGCATCACCCTGGTGACCTTCATTCTCTCGCTCACCGGCGCTAACAGCGAGCCGGTCTGGTTCACCGGCGCCGTCTCGGTCTGGCTCTGGTTGACGGTCCTCTTCTCCACCTTTGCCGAGGCCTTGGCCGAAGGCCGCGGCAAGGCCCGGGCTGCGTCTTTGCGCAAGTCACGCACCGACGTCACCGCCAAGCTGCTCAAAACCCCTGATTTCGCGAGCAGCCAGACCTCGATCGGCGCCGACCAACTCCGCAAGGGCGACTACATTCTGGTGGAGGCAAACGACCTGATCGCCGGCGACGGCGATGTGGTCGCCGGCGCCGCCTTGGTCAACGAGGCAGCGGTGACCGGTGAGTCTGCCCCGGTGGTCCGTGAATCGGGTGGGGACCGGAGCGCGGTCACCGGGGGCACCACGGTCATTGCTAATTCAATAATTGTCCAGATCACCGCCAATCCCGGCGAGACCTTCATCGACCGCATGATTTCGCTCATCGAAGGGGCCAAGCGCCGCAAGACCCCTAACGAGGTTGCGCTGGAGGTATTGTTGATCGCCCTCACCCTGGTCTTTTTACTGGTCTGCGCCAATATCAGCCCGCTTTCCATCTACAGCGTCGCCACCGCAGGCCATGGCAGCCCGGTATCACTGACCATCCTGGTGGCGCTCTTTGTCTGTCTGGCCCCCACCACCATTGCCGCCCTCCTGCCCGCCATCGGCATCGCCGGCATGGACCGCCTCTTCCAGAAAAACGTCATCGCCCTCTCCGGCCGGGCCATCGAGGCCGCCGGCGACGTCAACGTGCTGCTCCTCGACAAGACCGGCACCATTACTCTCGGCAACCGGGAGGCGGTCGCCTTTGTGCCGGTAGGCGGCCATTCGGAGATGGAACTGGCCAAGGCGGCCCTGACGGCCTCGCTCAGCGATGAGACGCCGGAGGGACGCAGCGTGGTGGCGCTCGCCAAGCAGAATCATGGTTTGCTGCCGGATGCGCTGCCCGTGAGTGCAACGGCGATCTCCTTCAGCGCCGATACCCGTCTCTCCGGGGTCGATATTGATGGCATCATGTACCGCAAAGGGGCCGCCGACTCCATCACCGCCTTTATCGGCAAGCAGGGCGGCATTGTGCCCAAGGACCTGGAAGAGCGGGTCAATGCCATCGCCCACGCCGGGGCGACGCCGCTTGTGGTCTGCCGTGGGGCTGAGGTCTTAGGGGTCATCAACCTCAAGGACATTGTCAAGAGCGGCCTCCAGGAGCGCTTTCAGCAACTCCGCAGCATGGGAATCAAGACGATAATGATCACCGGCGACAATCCGCTTACCGCCGCCGCCATCGCCGCCGAGGCCCAGGTCGATGACTTCCTGGCCCAGGCCAAGCCCGAAGACAAGCTGCGCATGATCAAGGATTATCAGGAAGCCGGTTTCATGGTGGCCATGACCGGTGACGGCACCAACGATGCCCCGGCCTTGGCCCAGGCTGACGTGGCGGTGGCCATGAACACCGGCACCCAGCCGGCCCGCGAGGCGGCCAACATCATCGATCTTGACAGCAACCCGACCAAACTGCTCGATATCGTCGAGATCGGCAAACAGATCCTCATGACCCGCGGCAACCTGACCACCTTCAGCATATCGAATGATATTGCCAAATATTTCGCCATCATCCCGGCGGCGCTCCTTTCCATCTATCCGCAATTGGGGGCGCTGAACGTCATGCATCTGGCCAGTCCCTACAGCGCCATCCTGTCGGCGGTCATTTTCAACGCCATCGTGATCCCGATGTTGGTGCCATTGGCGCTGAAGGGCACCAAATTCCGCCCCATGCCGGCCGAGAAAATGTTGATCTACAACCTGCTCGTTTACGGGGTCGGCGGCATCATCGCCCCATTTATCGGGATCAAGGCCATCGATCTCGGTCTCGGCCTGTTCATCTGAACAAAAACCAGCGACTAAGGAATTCCACCATGAAAGAAATAAAATCAGCCCTGCTCATGTTCATCCTGTTCACCGTCATCTGCGGCGGCATCTACCCCGCCGTGGTTACCGGCCTGGCCCAGGTCATTTTTCCGAGACAGGCCAGGGGCAGCTTCATCACTAATCCTGAGGGCAAGGTAGTTGGCTCCGTTCTCATCGGCCAACCATTTTCCGAACCGAAATACCTGTGGCCGCGGCCCTCTGCCACCACTGATTTTGGCTACAACCCGCTGGCCTCCAGCGGCTCCAACGCCGGGCCCACCAATCCAGCCTATTTGAAGACCGTTGACGAACGCCTGCAAGGGCTGCGTGCTGCAGGGGTAACCGGGCCGGTTGCCGCCGACCTGGTGCAGGCCTCAGCCAGCGGCCTCGACCCCCATATCTCGCCGCAGGCCGCAAGCCACCAGGTAGGCCGCATCGCCCTGGAACGCGGCCTGAGTGAGGAGACGGTCGACCGCGTCATCACCGCTCACACCGAAGACCGCCAATTCGGCTTTATGGGTGCGCCACGAGTAAATGTGCTTGCCATAAACCTGGAGTTGGATACAATAAGTCCATGAACACTGAGAACGACAGCCGTCCCTCTCCCGAGACCATGCTGAAACTGGCCAATGCCGAAGAGGCGGGCAACAGCGGGCTGGGCAGACTGCAACTGTTCCTGGGCTACGCCCCCGGAGTCGGCAAAACCTACACCATGCTGGAGGCAGCCCACCTGCGGCGGCGCGATGGCCGGGATGTAGTGGCGGCCTATGTGGAGTCCCATGGCCGCAGCGAGACCGATGCGCTTCTCGTTGGCCTGGAGGTCATGGCCAAGGCCGCCATCGAATATCAGGGGGTGCGGCTGCCGGAACTGGATATCGATGCGGTGCTGGCCCGAAAGCCGCAGATCGCGCTGGTGGACGAGCTGGCCCATACCAATGTCCCCGGCTCCCGGCACGAAAAACGCTGGCAGGATATTGAAGAACTGCTGGCCGCCGGCATCGACGTCTATACCACGGTCAACGTCCAGCACTTCGAGAGCTTAAACGATGTCGTGGCCCAGATTACCGGCGTCGTTGTCCGCGAGACCGTGCCCGACCGCCTGCTGGATCTGGCGGCGGAAATACGCCTAGTAGACATCCCGCCGGAGGAGCTTTTGCAACGCCTGCGTGAGGGCAAGGTCTATATCCCGGAGCAGGCGGCGCTGGCCACGGAAAAATTTTTCAAGGCCGGCAACCTCATCGCCCTCCGTGAGTTGTCGCTGCGGCGCGCAGCCTCAAGGGTTGACACCGAGATGCGGGCCTACATGGAGACGCAGTCCATTCCCGGTCCCTGGCCAGTGACTGAGCGGCTTCTGGTCTGTGCCAGCGGCAGTCCTTTCAGCGAAAAACTGATCCGCACTACCCGCCGTCTGGCCGATGAGTTGAAGGCGGATTGGTTTACGGTTTACATCGAGACCCCAAGCCTGGGTACTCAACAACAGGAGAACCGGGAACGGATCTGGCGCGATCTGCGTCTGGCTGAACGCCTTGGCGCCCAGGTGGCGACCGTGACCGGCGCCAAGGTCGCCGAGACAATCATCGACTACGCCGTGCGCCATAATGTCACCCGTATCGTAGTCGGCAAACCGACTAAACCCCGCTGGCGTGAGTTTCTGCGCCCTCCCATTGTCGATCAGCTTATCCGCCTGAGCGGGGCCATCCAGGTGCATGTCGTCAGCATCGAGCCGGGGCCTCTTAAACCTGGCAGCCAGATTACCAAGGCCAAGCAGCAACTCCCTTGGTCCGGCTTCCTGGCAAGCCTGGCGCTGGTGAGCGCGACAACCGTGCTCGCCACCCTGATGAGACCCCTGTTGTCGCCAACCAACACGGCCATGATTTACCTGTTGGCGGTCGTGCTTGCCGCCGTCCGCCTTGGTCTGAAGCCTGCTATCCTCACCTCGACCTTAGGCGTCCTGGCCTTTGATTTTTTCTTTGTCTCTCCCCGCTTCACTTTTTCTGTTGCCGACTCAGAATACATTTTCACCTTTATTGGACTGTTCACAGTCGGAGTGGTCATCAGCACTCTGGTGGCAAAATCCAATGAACGGCTGGAGGTCGTGCGGGAGCGCGAGGTGCAGACCGAAAGCCTCTACTCCCTGAGCCGCGATCTGGCAGTTGCCGCCGATATGGACGCCATCATGGATACCGTACTCAAGAATATCAGCGAGGCCCTGAACGCGCAACTTGCCATTCTGGTTCCGGAAGGGGAACAGATGAAGATCATGGCTATTAGCCAGGACCTCTTCCTCGACATGAAGGAGTTGGCGGTGGCCGACTGGGCTTTCCGAAACTGGCAGCCCGCCGGCCAGGGCACCGAGACGCTCAGCTCGGCGGCCCTTCTCTATCTGCCGCTCTCGACGACGGCCTCTCTTCTCGGCGTGTTGGGGGTCAAACTGGGACAGGCGGTCGATTACCGTTCACCGCAAAACCGTCGTCTCCTCGATGCCTTTGTCACCCATATCTCACTGGCCATGGAACGGGTCCATCTCTCCCTCCAGGCGGAACAGGCCCAGATCCTGCAAGCCCGAGAGAGCCTTGAACGGGCGCTGCTCAACTCCATCTCCCACGACTTGCGGACGCCCCTGGTGTCAATTATCGGCGCCTTGAGCAGCCTTCACGATGAAAACCTGCGGGTAAGCGACAAGGTCCGGCGAGCGCTGTTGAGTGGCGCCTGGGACGAAGCGGAACGCCTGAATCGCTTTGTCGGCAACCTACTCGACATGACGCGCCTGGAGGCCGGCGAGTTGAAATTGCAGGCTGAGCTTTGCGATGTGCAGGATTTAGTGGGCTGTTCGCTGGCCGCACTCGACCAGCGACTGAATGGCAGAGGCGTGACGGTGACACTTGCCCCCGATCTGCCATTGGTTTCCATGGACATGGTCCTTGTGACCCAGGTCATGGTCAATCTGCTTGATAACGCCTTGAAATATTCGCCGGTCGAAAGCTCCCTGGAGATCCGAGCTCGAACCGATAAAGCCTGGCTGACCATCGAGGTCCTTGATCATGGCCCCGGTATTCCCGACCACGACCTGAAACGGGTATTCGATAAATTCTACCGCCTGCCAGTCCCGGAGGGGAAAGGCGGCGGCACGGGCCTGGGACTTTCCATCTGCCGGGGGATTGTCGAGGCCCATGGCGGCATCATCTGGGCCGAGAACCGATCCGGCGGCGGACTGCGGATAACGCTCCGCCTGCCATTACAACGAAAACAGGAAACAAGGAGTGCTCATGGGAAATAATCTGCCGCGCCTACTCATTGTTGATGACGAGCCGGCAATCCAGCGTTTCCTGCACACGGCGCTCGACAACGACGAATTTTCCCTGCATCAGGCCGAAAACGGCCACGCCGCGCTGACGGCCGCCGTGGCCTCAAAGCCTGACGTTATCCTGCTGGATCTGGGGCTGCCGGACATGGATGGGGTGGAGGTGATTCGCCGGATACGGCAATGGTCGCAGGTACCGATTATCGTCCTCTCCGTGCGCGACCGGGAAGATGACAAGGTCAAGGCCCTGGATGCGGGCGCCGATGACTACCTGACCAAACCCTTTGGCGTCGGCGAGCTGCTGGCGCGGATCCGGGTTGCATTACGGCGTTCCTTGCAGCAGGCCCCGGAGCCTGTCTATCGCATTGATGAGCTGGAAGTGGATCTGGCCCGGCGGCGGGTGCTGATGCGGGGCGAAGAGATATCATTGACCCCCACAGAATATGACGTCTTGCGACTGTTGGTCGCCAACGCTGGAAAGGTGCTGACGCACCGTCAGATTCTCAAACAGATATGGGGCTCTGCCTATCTGGAACAGCCCCATATCCTGCGAGTCAATGTCAGCAATCTCCGTCATAAACTTGAAAAAGATGCTTCGCGACCTTGCTATATTGTGACCGAATCAGGAGTGGGATATCGTTTTAAAGGGCAATCATGAGCCAATAAGACAAGAATGAAGTTGGGATAAATGTATGCCCGTGAGAAGCAGTAAAACGCCAGCGGTCCCCGGTGGAAGTGATAGCCGCCATGCTTCCTGTTGCTATGCCCCTTCCTGCCATCTTCAGCCGCCTCGATGGTATGGCCGAGGCCGTGGACATTTCAACACTACTTCAATTGAGATTTCACACCCGTTTTTACGACCAGATTTTTCAACCGGCTAAACCGTCCGGTTAAGTAGCTCAACCATCGTGGTCGTTGCAATATATTCCAAGTGTTTCTGTTCACTACTAAGTCGTTCGTAGGAGAATGATGTTTTGAAGAATCAAGATATTTTCAAAAATATAAACTCTGGCTTCAGACTTACAAAATCAAGATTACTAGAACGAACTTTAACCAATTTAGCACTGGTCCTAATATTAATTTGCTACTGTATGTAAATGTCAGATTTAATAAAGCTTCTTTTGTCAGAATTGTCAAGTCGACTCTGAGTTTCCACAGCTAATTGATCTGAACAGCGTGGTGATCTTTAGCGAAGTCAAAAGACTCCGTGATGAAGGCAAAATTGCCAAGGAGATTATTGCCGCTCTCAAAAAAGAGCCATCTACCCCCAACGATCCCGGCAGTCACGAACTCATCTGTCAACAGATCAGGGCCGAACAAACTGGTCAAACCGGCCAGTTTGATGATGCGTACAAGCGCAACCTTCAGGAACTTTACCAAATAACTGCTTGAGGAAAAAGAGAAACGAATTCAGGAACGGGACGAAAGAGATATGTGGATCGTGCGTCTGGAGATCCAAAACGTCAAGATGTAGGAGGCCTTGAAGCTCCTGCCTGATGGTAAAATGCTTCAGCGTCCTCGGCTTCGACCCGGTTGCGGCCATTTCCCTTGGCTCGATAGAGGGCATTATCGGCCCGATTGGTCAGGCTGAGTTCCGTGTCATTGGATCTGAAGACAGAGACACCAAAGCTGGCGGTGACTTTACGGGGAACGGAAAAGGTCGTTTGTGCCACTCTGAACCGTAACATTTCAGCAAATTGGACCCCTTGGTCGAGGGTACAGCTTGGGGCAATGACCATGAACTCTTCACCACCCCAGCGGGCGAAAATATCCGTGGTTCGGACATTGGCGTTGACCACTCGTGCCATATCAATCAACACGCTATCACCTGCCTGATGGCCGTAGGCATCGTTGATCTCCTTGAACTTGTCGATGTCGAACATGATAATGGCCATCGACGATTGGTAGCGCCGGGCCCTGGAAATTTCCATGGCCAGCAGTTTGGAGAACTTCAACCGGTTATAAATTCCGGTCAGGGTGTCGGTCGAGGCCTGCTTTTCCAGCAGGGCGTTGATGGTCTGCAAAGATTCCTGGTATTTTTTTTGCTCGGTAATGTCATGGAAGGCAATGACGGTTCCTTCCAGTTTGCCGCCGGTGATCACTGGGCGGCAGGCCAAGGATACCGGCATCAACCGGCCGGACTTGCAGGCGAAGACACAGTCGTCACTATTGTAGGCCTGGCCGGTCCGAATGGCGGTGCCCAGTTGCGTTCCCTCCGGGGGAAAGAAGGTGCCATCGGCATACTGCTTATGGATGACGTGAAGCACCATCTCTCCGGTCATCTCCTGAAAGCTGTAGCCTAACAGGCGCTCGGCCTCGGGATTGGCAAAGATGAGACGTCCTTCCGTATCAACGAGGTAAACGCCTTCGCCGAGCACGTCGGTGATGGTTTTCAGGCGCTGCTCCAAGGACTTCTTGTCCCGTAGCGATTTAATCATGCGGTTGAATGAGAGGGAGAACTCCCCCAGAAAATCGACTTGTTGACTGAGGTCACCGTCAGCAACCTGGTTGGTTTGCCAGGTAAGATGGCGGAGGCTGGCCTGCAAGGCTTTGAGCGGCATGGCGAAGATGTTGGAGCGGGAGACTTCGGTCTTCAGCTCACCATTGGCCAGAGCCTCGGCAAAACGGTAGGACTCGTTCATCTGGGCGAAGATTTGTTGCAGATTTTGGCAGGAATTTTGGAAGGTATCATCTTCTGCTTCCTTGCATTCTACGGGGAAAACCAGGCCGTTTTTACCGAGCCCCCGTTCCATGGCAAGTGCCAAGCAACTGCCGATTGCATTCAGGGCTTGTGTTGAATTCATATCAGGCCTCGACGGGTTTTACTTCAAATCGGCAGGTTCGATCGCCGATGGCCCAGCAGTCCACTTCTTTGGCGGTGAAGTCTTTGCCGGTGTACTCCTTGAGAATGCCGGCGATGAAGCCTTCGTCATAATCGCATACAGTTTCACCAAAGATAGGCAGCCCGGAGCAGTCAAGGTCTTCGGAGACCGTCAGCACGAAATTCAGGCTTTCCATGTCGGCCTGTTCTACTCGCAGCACTCCGACCTTGAGGTCAATGAGCTTGGCTTTTAAATCGGCGATAAATTCGTCAAAGGGCAGGTCGGGATTGAGCACATTGCGGCAAAACTCCCGGCCAGCCAGGAGGCCAGCCTTGACAAACAGCTCGCAAGTCTTCTCCCGTCCCAGCTCCTTGGACAAAACATCCTTGAAGGTAAATTGCATGAGACGATAAATCGCTACCGAGGTCTCGCCCCCCAGGTTCGGGCGGCCCTCTGCCAGGTTGCCAAGATCCTCCCAGGAAAAATTATACACATTTTTCATCCATTCTCTCCTTTTCTATTGAAATAATTCTGGTTTGCATACGCCATACCCTTGAGCGTAATCAACGCCGATTTCCTTGAGGAGCTTGATGATGTCGTCGTTTTCGGCAAATTCGGCAATATTCTGCAGACCCATTACATGGCCCACATGATTGATCGATTCGACCATGGCGCGGTCGATCTTGTTATTGACGATTTCTTTGACAAATATCCCATCAATCTTTAGAAAATCCACTTCAAGATTTTTCAGGTAGGCAAAGGAAGACAAACCACTGCCGAAATCATCCAGTGAGAAACGGCAGCCCATTTTGCGCAGGACGCGCATAAACTGCTGGGCTTTGTCGATGTTGGCAATGACTGCAGTCTCAGTGATTTCAAAACATAAACGCTGAGGGGCCATGCTGTATGTTTTGATCAGGTCAATGACGTATGCGAGAAACCCGTCATCTGATAGGGTCTGGCCCGAGAGGTTGATAGCGCACACGTAAGGGAAATCTACACCTTTACGTGCTATGATCGAGAGGGCTTCACGCACCACCCAGCGATCGATGAGCGGCATCAGGTGATAGCGTTCGGCCACAGGCAGAAAATATCCTGGCGGATAAAGTGTGCCATCATCGTCCTGCATGCGGACAAGCAACTCGCAATGCTGCTCAGCGCCTATCTTCAGGGTTGCCATGCGCTGGATGTAGAGGACCAACTGATTTTTTTCCAGTCCTTGGTGGATACGTGATAGCCAATCGAGCTGGCAGTTGTGTTGTATTAGATCTTTATCATCTGGGCGAAACACATGAATACGGTTGCCGCCCTCTTTCTTGGCGGTATAACAGGCTGAATCTACTGTACTGAGTAATTCACTCAGAGTGTGGGAGTAATCTGGCGTGATTTCGGTCAAGCCGATACTGGCACCAACCTTGAACACCTTATCATCGAAGATGAAGCGGTATTCCTTTATCGCTTGCAACAAACCTATGATGACTTTGTACCCTTTATCTAGTTCACATCCCATCAATAACACGGCAAACTCGTCCCCCCCCAAACGTGCCAACGTGTCTGAGCTCCGCATCTTATCTTTTAGATGGGTCGCAATTTGCCGAAGCAGCACATCCCCTGCCATGTGACCACACGTGTCATTGACTACTTTGAACTGATCCAGATCGATATAGGCGAGACAATGAGTACATTTTTCTGTGGAGGTATTTTCAATGGCGTCTTGAGCAATGCGATCGAACTCATAACGGTTGATAAGGCCCGTCAGGGCATCATGCTGCGCTTGAAAAATGAGCTGTTTGGACAGGGATCGTATGGCGGTGACATCATGCAGCACCGTGACCGCGCCAAAGTAGTCGCCGGTGGGGTCATACAGTGGTGCCGCCGACTTCCGCACGAGAAGTTCTTGTCCATCGGTACGTTCAAGAATCACCTCTTTAATATTGCTGGTTGGATCAGTCAGCCAGACACTGTCAACCGGTGTGGTTTTGTCCTCCGCCATAAGACAGAATAAAGATTGCAATGTCTTGCCACTGGCCTCGCTCAGAACAACCCCAGTTAGGTGTTCTGAGGCTTTATTCATATAAGTGACACATCTGTCAGCATTACTCGTGATCACCGCATCGGCGATTCCTGCCAGCGTAGCCTGGGCATGCTCCTTCTCGATGTGCAGTGCATACTGCGCTTGATCGAGGCGCTCCAGCATGCTGTTGATACCGTGGGCAAGACTGGAGAGTTCGTCATTGCCATTGAGTTCCTGTAGGCGCGTTGTGATGGTGGTAGCTTCACCGATATGTTTTACATTATCACTCAACCGCGTCAATCGCGACAAGATCAATTTATTCAACAGCCAACTGAAGACAACCAATGTCAATGCGATCAGCATCATTGACCATAACAAAAAATGCAGGTTGAATTTACCCTGCTCAAAAATTCTCCGATCGCCCACTGTCCGTACGATGAGTTGGTCGGAACCGCCAATGTTCTCCATCAAGGCGTAACCAGCCACTTCCTGGTCTCGCAAAGGTATTACGGCCATCGCGCCCTGGGTCTGTATCCTGGCCACAGCTGTAATCCGATCGGCTGACAAGTCCTGACTGGCCAAAGTTTCGATGGTGATATGGGCGTCGACAATTTTCTCAATGTGCTGCACCAACAATTGATCGATAGCACGGATCATAATCAATCTGCCGTTGGCTGATCCCTGTCCATTGCTGGGCAGAACATCGAAAGCAGAAATAAAACAGATGCCTTCCGGTGTCCAGAATAATCCAGAAACATGACCTTGCCCAGAGGTTGATCCCAGCAGGGCGCCCCCTTTAGCCGCTGCCTGCTCAATCATCTTGGGAATGGGCCAGGGTTTCCCGCTCTCGGCATTAAAACCCTTCTTGAACAAGACGTCCCCTTCGAGATTGACGAGGATGACGGCGTTAATATTCAGGTGTCGAAAGGTGTCGGGACCGTAGTTGCTTTCGATATAGACTGGATTTGAGGTTATTATGTGTTGATAGGTCTCGTCCCACTGGGCCCAGTCGCTGACGATGCCATCAAGTTGTTGAGACTGGTCTTGCAAAAGGCTTACGGCGCTACCGATTTGAATCAGGGTCTTGTCTTGTTCAAGCTGAGAATACCCATTGAGCAGCAAGGCCCGTGCGGCTATAAATTGCGTGGCAAATAATGCCAGCATGCCCATGGCGACCATGATGACCAGTTTGGTTCGCAAACCCTTAAGGTGCATTCCTGTCATTTTTCATCCAGTCCCTTGCGCACTGCCAGCGCCAGTTGGTGGATCGAGATGGGCTTCATCAGGTAGGCACGGATGCCGAGGGCGAGGGCCTGTTCTTTGTTGATCAGTTCGCTGAACCCGGTGCAGAGAATGATCGGCAGATCTGGGCGGATGGCCAGCGCCTTTGTCGTGAGCTCAAGGCCGGTCAGGTGCGGCATGGTCATGTCGGTGATAAGCAGGTCAAAGGCCGAAGGGGCCAGGGCAATACGGGCCATGGCCTCCTCGCTGTCGTTGATAATAGTGACCTGGTAGCCAAGGCTGGTGAGGATGGCCTCAAGCATAGTGGTGATCACTGCCTCATCATCGACCACCAGTAGTCGTTCGGTGCCGGTGGGGATGGGGTCGCTTCCGCCCGCCTTAATAAATGAAGGATTTTCCGCTATCCTCGGTAGATAGACATGAAAGCGTGTACCCTTGCTCGGTTCGCTTTCCACCGTAATATGCCCCTGATAGCTTTTAACAATGCCATGGACCACGGACAGACCGAGGCCGGTACCCTCTCCCTTTTTTTTGGTGGTAAAGTAGGGGTCAAAGATATGGACCAGTGTCTTTGGCTCCATGCCATAACCGGTATCGCTGATCTCAAGCAACACATAGTTCCCCGGAGTGAGTTCGGTGCCGGGGACCCTATTGTCATCATCAATGGTGATTTTTGCCAGTCTCACCCCCAGTACTCCGCCGCTCTCGCGCATGGCATGGTAGGCGTTGGTGCAGAGATTCATGATGACTTGGTGAAGCTGGGTCGGATCGGCGAGGATAGCGCCGCACTCCGGGGAAATCTCCTCGCGGATTTCAATAGTGGAGGGGAGGGAGGCCCGGAGAAGTTTGAGCGCCTCCTTCACCACCAGATGCGGCTGAAGCGGTTTTCGCTCCTGAGGGGCCTGACGGCTGAAGGCAAGGATCTGCTGCACCAGATCCTTGGCCCGTCCGGCAGCGGTGATGATTTGCTGCAGATCGGTAGTCAGGGGATCGCCTGGGGAAAGCTTGGCCATGGCCATCTCGGAATAGCCGAGAATGGGGGCCAGGATGTTGTTGAAGTCATGGGCAATGCCGCCGGCCAGGGTGCCGATGGCCTCCATCTTTTGAGTTTGTCTGAGTTGTTCCTCAAGTTGCATCTGTTCTGTCACATCACGTTTTACCGCCACCTGATTGATAATTTCTCCAGCTTCGTTCAGGACCGGGGTGATCGAGGCTTCTTCTTCAAACAGGGTGCCGTCTTTTTTCTTGTTAATCAGGTGTCCCTGCCACGCCTTGCCACTGGTCAGTGTCTTCCACATCTCCTGATAAAAGAGGGCATCATGTTTGCCGCTTTGTAAAAATCTCGGGTTCCTACCGATCACTTCAGCTTTGGTGTAGCCGGTGATCTGTTCAAAACCGGGGTTGACATATTGGATCATGCCGTCTCTATCAGTAATGACAACGCTGTCTATGCCTTGTTCGATGGCGGTTACCAGGCGACGCCGTTCTTCTTCTCCCTGTTTGCGTTCACTGATATCCAGACAATATTCAATAACCTGACTGAGATTGCCGTTGCTGTCAAAGATTGGATAGGCATGGATCTCAACACGTTGTTCCTTGCCGGCTTGATCGGTGTGAATATGTTCAACAACGACCGGCTGTTTCGTTTTTTTAATCTCTTTGAGAGTACAGGGATGTTTATCACCTGCACAGGGTTCGGAACGGTCATGGGTGAGCTGGAAACAGGTTGTGCCCTCTTGATATGTGCCGAAACGAGAAGCCTTGTTGGACAGTTGAATGGTATAGTCATTGGCGTCGATGATATAGAAGGGGAGGGTCAGGGCATCCAGGGCGTTTTGCAGAAATGTCTGCTGTCCCTTGATTTTTTCCTCAGCTAGCTTACGCTCGGTAATATCAATTACATTCCAGAGTACGCCCGGCTCACCATTGGGCAGTTGCATCTTGACCCCGGAAAATATGCACCAGAAAACCGTGCCATCTTTACGGCGCCAAGGGTAATCAATACTGGCAAGAGGGAGACCCGCCTGGGCTTCATGGAAGCAAGGGGCCCAGGCTTCGTAATGCTGCTGATCAATATGCAGAATCCGGGCGCTCTGCCCCACCAGCTCATCATGGTTGTAGCCGAACAGGTTGCAGAATTGGTTGTTGACCCTCTGGATGTGCCGGGTGGAAGAGACAATCAGCATGCCAGAGCCGTTCACCTCAAACAGGCTCTGTATGTGATCGCGCTCAAGAGCGAGCTCTGCTTCCGCCTGCTTGCGTTCGCTGATGTCGCGGGCAATACCAAGGATGGCTGGTTGGCCGTTGATCTCCAGCATGCCTATATGAATTTCCACCGGAAATAATGAACTGTCCTTGCGCTGATGCCTGCTTTCTATTGTTAGAGTCTTGCCAATAGAGAGTTCTTCCCAGATCTTCTTGGCGTGCTGCTCTGTCACAAAACTGGGATCAACATCGCCAAGGTTCAATGTCAGCAGTTCTTCTCTTGTATAGCCGAGGCCTTCGTAGGCTTTTTTGTTCACGTCAATAAAGTGGGCGTTCATATCACTGACAAAGATGGCATCCGTTGCCTGATCAAGCAGGGTACGATACCGGTTCTCCTTTTCCCTTAAGGCTTGCTCAGATTGTTGGCGTTCGGTGACGTTTCTGAGTACATCATCGGCCATGGCGTTAAAGGCTTGGGAAAGTTCAGTCAGCTCGCCCTGGCCGGTGACAGCCGTCCTGACCAGATAATCACCTTGACTGAAACGGTTCACACTCTCTTTTAGATGGAAGAGTGGTTGTGTCAGCCAGCGGTTCAGCGCTGCCCAAAGGGACAGCATCAGGAGCAGACCAACCGCCCAGACAGAGATGGTGTTTACAAGCAGGGTATGAAAAAGCCTTGCCTTGCTCCGGGACAGGTCATAGCTCATGAAGATCATACCAACGCGGGTGGGCCGAATCTGTCCCGATTCCACGGCGAGCACAACCGGCTGGTAGGCAACGATATCTTTGCGGCCGGACGACAGCTGGATATCCGGTTTTCGGTTTTTCTGGGCGGAGAGAAAACGATTCCGGTCAAAGAGAGGCAGGACTTCATGGACAGGACGGCCCAGCCATCCCATTTGCGAACCGTAGAGAACAACGCCCTGATCGTTCACAAATACGACTGACCGAACCTCGGTCGGAATGTTCAGATCGGCGATTTCAGCTTCAACAAGGTTGTCCATACCGTTTTTCAGGAAGGTTTCGAACCTGGGGCCTGTTCGGGCTAAAAGCTCTTGCAGCGAAGTGAGCACTCTTCTTTCGACATTGAGCTCATATTGACGATGTTCTTGCAAAGTGAAGAATAAAAGGAGCAGACTGAAAGCCCCAAAGACAAGAACTGGAATCCAGAGACGCAAGCGGATGGTGGTAAAGTCCTTCATTGATTCCTCTCGGGAAGAAAGGACGGATCGGCAAGGTGGTCAACAGCAACTGCCTTTTGCAACAGACTTCGGCGTAGCATAAGGTCGGCCAGTGCGCCCGCTGTGATCTTCAATGGCGGGGTGTTGCCGCCAAGCAAGCTCCGGTTCTCCTTGATGTCCGGAATCTTAAGGCCGGTAAACTGTGCCAGGGCATTGCCGCCCAGACGTAGTGTCATCCTTTGCTCAGCGTCTTGCGGCTGACTGGCAAGGTGTTCTCTTGCCCGGAAGTGGCCTGTCAGTAACTCTTTGAGTGCCTTTTGATGAAGGTAGGCGATCTCCGAACGTACCACCAGAACATCAACGATTCTTCCCGAGATCTGCGAACTGTCAAAGAGGATATGGGCGCCCTCCTTGAGAAGCTGACTGCGGACTGGCTCAAAGGTCACGGCGGCATCGATCTTGCCGGCAAGATAGGCGGCAGCGTGTTCATCGACCGTTAACGGGACGATCGTGATATCCTTGGCCTGGAGATTTCCAGCCTCGAGTGCCGCATCCAGCATGACTGCGCCTACTGCTGCGTTCTCGACGCCGATCCTTTGACCGCGCAGCGATTGCAGGGTGTCGATTCCGGGTCTGGCCATCATCGCATCCGCTCCGTGTGATACGTCCATGATCAGTACAACCCGCAGATCCATCCCGTCCTGCATGAGAGAGAGCGCCTCATCAAGGGTCAGGCAGGCTGCCTCGATCATGTTGTTGCGCAGGGCTTGAGAAACCTGGCTGTTTGAGGGCATTTCCACCAGACGGATATTTTTATTATCGTAATATCCAAGGCTGCGTGCCAGATAGAGGGTTTCGTAGCCGGGCCACACATTCGAGGCCACGCGCAGCAGTGGTTCCTGCAGCTTCGTACATCCGTTCAGCGCCAGTGCACTCATAATAAGAATGATGAAACTGAGGCATGCCAATACCACGTTGCCGGTTGTCCAGATATTCTTTTGCATGAAGCGATGGCAGTTGAAAAGAGTGGCGCTCAAATTGTTTTCTCCCGGAATCTTGTCGAAGCTGAAGAAAATTCTGTTTGCAACTTTGTGATTTTGATTTGGGTTCCTCCTGTTTTTGTCATCCACCGTCAAGGGCGTTCTTGTTTCGTATCCAGCGCCGCGCGCACTGCCAGGGCCAGTTCGTGGACTGAAACGGGTTTCATCAGGTAGGCCCGGATGCCGAGGGCGCGGGCCTGTTCTTTGTTGATCAGTTCACTGAAACCGGTGCAGAGAATGATCGGCAGATCTGGGCGGATGGCCAGCGCCTTTGTCGTGAGCTCAAGGCCGGTCAGGTGCGGCATGGTCATGTCGGTGATGAGCAGGTCAAAGGATGAAGGGTCATGGGTAATACGAGCCAGGGCCTCCTCGCTGTCGTTGACAACAGTCACCTGGTAGCCAAGGCTGGTGAGGATGGCCTCAAGCATGGTGGTGATCACTGTTTCATCATCTACCACCAGCAATCGTTCGGTGCCTGTGGGCAGGGACGGCGGCGTGAGCGCTGATCCGTCTATGGCTGGCGTTTGAGCTATCAGCGGCAGATAGACATGAAAACATGTGCCCTTGCCCACTTCACTGTAGACCGTGATCTGTCCCTGATAGCCTTTGACAATGCCGTGGACCACGGACAGGCCCAGGCCGGTGCCTTGTCCCTTGGCCTTGGTGGTGAAATAGGGCTCGAAGATCCGTTCCAGGGTCTCGTGTCCCATGCCGCAGCCGGTATCGCTGACCTCAAGTTGAACATAATTGCCAGGGAGAAGCTCGGAGCTGGCAACCTTGCTGTCTTTTTCACTGATGCTAGCCTTAAAAAGGCGGACGCCCAGGATCCCGCCGCTCTCCCGCATGGCCTGGTAGGCATTGGTGCAGAGGTTCATGACGATCTGGTGGAGCTGGGTCGGGTCGGCGAGGATCGCTCCGCAGTCGGTGTCGATTTCTTCACGGATCTCGATGGTGGCGGGCAGGGAGGCCCGCAGGAGTTTGAGCGCCTCTTTGATCACCAGATGTGGTTGCAGGGGTTTTCGTTCCTGGGGGGCTTGACGGCTGAAGGCCAGGATCTGCTGGATCAGATCCTTGGCCCGCAAGGCCGCCCTGGTAATCTGTTGCAGATCTGAGGCCAGGGGAGTTTGGGGATCAACCATGGTCAAAGCGAGTTCACCATAACCGAGGATGGGGACCAGGATGTTGTTGAAATCATGGGCAATGCCACCGGCCAGGGTCCCGATAGCCTCCATCTTCTGTGATTGCCGGAGCCGTTCTTCCATCTTGATCAATCCGGTAATGTCCTTGGCAATGTGGACAAAGCTGGTGACTCCTGTGTTGTCAGTAAGGGGAAAGGCGGTGGCGGCAAAGGTCTTGCCCAGGTTCTCGTGGCAGATATTGGCCCGCTGATTGGTCAGGGTCTGGCGGGCGAGAACCTCCGGGCAGCCGGCGCAGGGTTCGGTGCCGCCGCGAAAAACTTCATAACAGTATTTGCCGATGAGCTCGGTGGGCGCCATCTGAAAAAGCTCACCCGCTGCCTTGTTCGCCCGGATGATCCGCATATTCTGATCATGAATGGTGACGATATCATCAATGGCGTCAAAGGTTTGTTCCCATTGTTCTTTGATGGTGCGGATCTCAAGTTCCATGAGCTTCTGTTTAAGAATACTCCAGACCTCGTTCATATAGAGGGAAAGCTGGGTCGCGTCCGCCTGATCGTAAGGCTCTTTCTTGTTGCCGACACCGATGACGGCGACAATGCGCTCGCCGTCAAGGATGGGTACACTCAGGTGGCGCAGCACGGGGAAATGGCCTTCCGGGTAGCCTTTACGATTTGGGGTGTTCGGGTAATCGTTGTGGATCACCGGTTGGCGGAGGCGGATACAATCGGTCCAGATCCCGGCCTGTTCCAGCGGATAGTGCAGGTATTTGGAAGCAGTACATTCGTTTCGCACCTTTTCCGACCAGGTAAAAAGTTCAAGGGTTTGCTGATCCTCATCCATGAAATGCAGATAGCCAACATCGCTGCTGGTGAACTGCATCGCCTCGGTCAGGGCATGATCGGCCAGGGCCTCTCTGGAGCTCCATGGCTGACGCGCCAGGGTGAGTACGGCATCGGCTCGTTCTTTATCGCGCCTGGCCTTTTCCTCTGCTGCCCTGCGCTCGGTGATGTCGGTGGCGATCTCCAACCGGACGAGACGGCCGTTGGTCCAGGTGATGACCCGGTCCTGGATGTGAAACCAGCGGCCAGTGGCGGTGTTCTGGAAATTCCAGGTATAAACTTCTGCCGGTCTTCCTTCCGGGGTGGTCAGATATCTGTTGGTGCAAAAGGGACATGGCCCAGCCTGACCGACTTGCAGGGTCTGCCAGCAGATGGCGCCGGTGATATCTTTTCCCAGCATCTTCTGGACGTACTTGTTGATAAAGAGGACCTCGTAGCTCTCCATATCGGCCACATAGACAAGGGCATCCATGCTGTCGAGAATGGTCTTCAGCATGGTGTGGGAGGTCAGCAACTGATGATGGGTTGCCTGTTGTCGCTCCAGTTGCTGGTTGAGGGCGATGAATTTGTCGCTTACGCTTTTCGATTGGGAACAACGGATAAAGATTAGGGGAGGCTCTTTCTGCTGCGGCTGGATGCGATAGCCGAAGCAAGAGTATGGACAGATCGTGCCGTTTGCGTCCAGGCGGGAAAGGAATCCCGGCATCTGCTGCCGATTTCTGATGCAGGTGGTGAGATAGTCAGAGATTACCTGGGCCGATTCTTGAAAATACTCGGTAAAGTTGCGCCCGCTTACCTCCTGGGGAGGTAGTCCAAGCATGGCTGTGCCGGCAGGATTGGCGGCCACGATAGTCCCTTCTCTGGTGAGAAGAAAACAGCCCTCAAGCCAGGGGCCACTCAGCTCTGTAAACAGCTTGGTTAGCATGGTTCAGTCCCCGTAATATTCCCGGCCTTGGGCGGTATCGGCCTCAGGGCTCTGTTCCAGATAGATGGTAACCCGGCACTGTTCACATCTTTTGGCAATGGTTTCTTCTAATACCACCTTGGCATAGCCCAGATTGGTGGCGGTGATGACCCCGAAGACATTGGAGGTCATCATGCACATGGATGGCCGGTCAAATACCGCACCTCCAAAGGGGCAGGAAGAGCTGGAGAGGATGATCTTGTGGTGATCTTGTGTAACGATGGAGAAATCACCGTGGATCCGTTGTTTCAAATCAACCAGAACCTGGGCTACCTGTTCCCGGCTTAGCGAGGTAACCCCAAATCCTTTGGTGTAGAGGCTGTTGATCCAGTCCCCCAAGTGTTGGCCGACCAGGCTGATATAGCCGGCTGCTTCCTCATAGCCAATCACGGCCTCCAGAGTGCCCGCCAGTTCCCGGATCAGGGTTTTGAAAAAAATATCGCTGTTTAAGGGAATATCGAGTTGCTGCATGGCCGTTATCTCATCCATGGTAAGACTCCTTTCTGGAGAACCCAGATTCCTGCGGTTATGCCTTTACGGATACGCTATGGCGTTTTCTCTTGAACTTTTTCCTTAAAAACGTTCCTTTTTTGCATCCAGCGCCTCGCGTACTGCCAGTGCCAGTTCGTGCATCGCCACGGGTTTTGTCAAGTAAGACTGGATGCCGAGGGCGTGGGCCTGTTCTTTGTTGATCAGCTCGCTGAAACCGGTGCAGAGAATGACCGGCATATCGGGGCGGATGGCTAGTGTCTTGGTCGTGAGTTCAAGACCGTTCAGATGTGGCATGGTCATGTCGGTGATGAGCAGGTCAAAGGCTGAAAGGGTATTGGTAAGAAGGGCCAGGGCCTCCTGACTGTTATTGATAACCGTTATCTGATAGCCAAGGTAAGTGAGAATTGTCTTGAGCATAGTGGTGATCGCTTCTTCGTCATCCACCACTAATAGCCGTTCGGTACCGGTAGGCAAGGATGTGAGAACTGACTTGCCCAGGTTTGGCGTTTCGGCGATCAGAGGAAGATAAATATGAAAAGATGTGCCTTTGCCTAGCTCACTGTTAACGGTGATCTGCCCCTGATAACTTTTGACAATGCCGTGCACCATGGAAAGTCCAAGACCGGTGCCTTCTCCTTTGTCCTTGGTGGTAAAATAGGGTTCAAAGATCCGTTCTAGGGTATTGCGCTCCATGCCATAGCCCGTGTCGCTGACATCAAGCTGGATATAATTACCAGGCGTAAGCTCGGAATTGCCAGCCTTGTAGTCTTCTGCGCCAACGCTTATTTGAGAAAGGCGTACTCCCAGGATACCGCCGCTTTCCCGCATGGCATGGTAGGCATTGGTACAGAGGTTCATGATGATCTGATGGAGCTGGGTCGGATCGGCGAGGATCGTCCCGCAGTCGGTGGCGATCTCTTCACGGATCTCTATAGTGGTGGGCAGAGAGGCCCGCAGCAGTTTAAGCGCTTCCTTGATCACCATATGTGGACGCAGAGGGGTTCGTTCCTGGGGGGTTTGACGGCTGAAGGCAAGGATCTGCTGGATCAGATCCTTGGCCCGCAACCCCGCCCTGGTAATCTGCTGCAGATCTGAGGTCAAGGGATTGTCTGGGGTAACCCTGGTCAGGGCCAGTTCGCTATAACCGAGAATGGGGGTCAGAATGTTGTTGAAATCGTGGGCAATGCCACCGGCAAGCGTCCCGATGGCCTCCATCTTCTGGGCCTGCCTGAGCTGTTCCTCCAGCTTTTTCTGGGCAGTGATATCACGGACACTTTCAATGCCGGCGATAATATTGCCATCTGCATCTTTCATCGGACTGGAGGTGACTTCCAGATGGATGAGTCCATGTTCACCAGGGGCTGTGACCTCGCGGCGATGAACCTTGCCGTCGGCAAAGGATTGCACGAGAAGACAACCTTCACATATGGTTGCCCGGTGTTGATATGCCTGGTAGCAGTATTCACCGGTATGAATCCCCTGTTTGTCGGTATGGACCTTGTTTTGATACAGAACCTTGAAGTTGCTATCCTGAACGGTGATCCCATCTGATAGGGTGGCGAATAACGACTCAAGTTTATTTTTTTCTTCCAGGAGTGCTCGGCTCTGAGTCTTGCGTTCGCTGATATCGCGCACTACCGAGACAATAAAATTCCTCTCCCGGCGGTGGACAAAGCTGGTATTGACCTCAACAGGGATGAGGCTGCCATCTTTGCGAATCTGTTCAGCTTCAAAAAGACGGCTTTGCTTGCGGACCCGATCCACATGCTTGTGCCAGCTCGGCATATTGACGTTATACTTCGAGATGTCGATGACCCGGAGAGCCAGGAGCTCCGTGGCGCTGTAGCCCAGACTGGAGCAGGCCTTGTCGTTGACGTAGATGATGGCGCTGGTATCGGCATCGATAACGAAGATGGCATCATTGCTCTGGTTGATAAGGGTCTGAAACAGGGAAAGTTCTTCTTTGGCAAGATGGCTCTCGGTGATGTCCATGAGCAGGGACTGTTTGGAGAGGGTGCCATCGTCATTGCGGATCGGGGTGTTAATGACATCGTACCAGCGTCCATCTTTGGGGCTTTTTAATTGTCGGCGTAGAGTCTTTTGTTCGCGAAATAATCTGTCGTTATTGCAATAGGGGCAGACTTCTTCAAGACCGTGCAGGATTTTGTAGCAGAATTCTCCGGTGGCGTCATAGCCGGTACGTTCCCGCAGCTTGTCGTTCATGTATTGAATGCGACGATCTTGAGAACAGATGTAGATGAAACCATCAAAGGCCAGGGTTAGGGCGTCAAGGTCTGGCGCTCGCTGCAAGGAGCCGGTTGTTGTTTGGGGGGCAGGAGGAGGGGGCATTTGTTATCTCTGATCGATTTTAAAAAAATCTGGGTAGAGTTTTTGAGTGCATTTCAGGTAAATTGTTGTAGTGAAAATCAGATCTGGAATAAGCCTTCTTTTTGATTAGGTTATCACTTATTCCCTTTCTAAATCAAGCGTTAACGAGGCCTTTTTTCTGCGTCCGCTATATCTTGCAGTCTGGGCAGGGAATCAACCACCTGTTTTCCCTTGCCGTCCTTGGTGAAGAATCCCCAGAAGGCCTCACTGGCGTGATTGCCTGGCAGGGTTGTTGCCATTTCCTGTGGTTTCCAGGGGGCGTCAAAGGCCTCAAAACAGGCCAGAGATTGATTGGGAGAGAAGGGGAATCGTTTGAGAAGTTCTGACCAGAACAGCGTCTGTCGTTCCGGGGAAAAGCCTTGGTCCTTGGGGCCGGATGGCAGGCCCGTCTCCTTGATCAGGAGCGGTTTGTGGTAGGTTGTCTTGAATTTTTCAGCCATCTGGATGACCATGTCCACCCCCT